>NZ_JAMYNH010000019.1:0-103831 GCF_040318975.1 Mesorhizobium sp. M0983
AATCGGTGATTGCAACGTCACCACCGTGCCATGGCCGCTCGCCCTTCAGAGCAAGCGCCGTTCTCTCTCCAAAACTTTTTGCAGAACCTTCAGGACACTATCGGGAATTTCCCGCCTTTTTCATGTTCCATTGTCGTCTGATCAATGCAAGCGGCCGCTGGCGTGGGCCAGCATGGTGTAGACCTTGCCGGTATCCGACGTCAGGTAGGTCTGCGCCATGATGTTGTCGCGGTCGTTGCGCGACACGTCTTTGAGCAGCTTTTCGAAATCGTCGCAGTAACGATCGACAGCAGCGCGGAACTCCGCCTCCGACTGATATTTGCGGCGGATCTCGTCGAACGTCTGCTGGCCCTTCAGCGTGTAAAGACGGCGCGTGAAGACGTCGCGCTCGCCGCGCCGGTATCGGTTCCACAGCTCGATCGAGGCATCGTGATCGATGGCTCGGGCGATATCGACGGAGAGCGAGTTCAGCGATTCCACGACATGAAGCGGCGAACGCGGAGCGGGAGCCGGGCGCGGCGCTTCGGCAGGCGCCGCCGGCTTGGCGTCGTCTTCGCGCGATGCACCGGTCAGGAGGTCGCGCACCCAGCCGCCTTGCGGCGTGCGGCCGTTGGGGTCGCGCTGGCGCAGCGCTGTGTCTGCGGGACGTTCGAGGTCGAGCGTGCCGCGCAGCGCCGTCTCGCCCGAAGGCGCCTGCGGTGCATGGCGCTGTTCCGGAGCCGGAGCCGGGCGGCGTGGCGGCTCGGCGGCGCGTGCGGCAGGCGCTTGCGGCGCCGGACGCAGGTTGCGCTGTTCCGAACTGTCGGCGCTGCGGCCAGATTTGGCAACGATTTCAGAAAGTTCCTTCAGCGCGTTGATCTGCTCGGAAACGGCACGGCGGATAGCCGTGGTTGATTCCTTTGCCTCTTCCGGCATCTCGATGACGCCTTTCTTGAGCTCGGCTCGGGTGAGGTCGAGCTCGCTCTTGATCGAGCCGGCGGTGCGCCGCATTTCCTCGGTCGCATCGGCAAAGCGCTTGGTAGCCGAATCGACCACTTCGGAAATCGCGGCACGGATCTTGTCGGCGGATTCCAGCGTCTTGCCTTCGGCGTTCTGCAGCGTCTGGCCGACCAGATTCTCGAACGAGCGCATGACCCGTTCGAGATCTTCCGACTTCTTAACAAGGCCGACGGCGAGGTCCTCCAGCGACGATTGCCTTTCGAGCGTGTGCTCGAGGTTGCTCTGGGCCGAGCTCAGCAGATCCGAGGCGCTGGACAGCAACCGGCTGTGCTCGTCGAACTTGGTGGCGATAGAGGCAACCTCGCGCAAGGTCGAGGACGACAGCTCGGTGAGCCGCGTCGTGTTCGAATCGACAAGGCGCGCCGAGCTGGCGAAAGTCTGGGCGGTCTTTTCCGTGGTCGCCGCGAAGCTTTGCGTGCTCCCAGTCAGGCGTTCGTCGACCTGGCCGAGATTGGTCGCCGCCTGCTCGATCAATTGACCGAGCTGCGAGCTGGAGGCGGTCATGCGGCCGATGAGGTCGGCAACGCTGTCGGCAAGCGTCGAGCGCGCGCCTTCGACGGCCGACAGAGTTTCGGCCGTGCGGCTGGCGAGGGCGTCGACGAGGGCGGCGTTTTGAGTGCGCAGCTTCTCTGTCGCACGTTCGGTGACCTCTTCCATGCTCTTTTGCAGCTCGGAGCCGCCCTGGGCGAAGCGCTCGACCAGAGGCCGTGCCGTCTCGTCCAGGATTTTCGATATTTCGGCCGAACGTGCCGCAAGCATCGTACTGAGCTCGCGAGTATTGGCACCGATGGTCTTTGCAGCGTCGTTGGTGCTCTGGCCGATATGCTGGCCGACCGCGGTGAAGGTTTCGGCGATCGTGTTGGCACGCGAGACTAACTGCGCCTCGGCGTTCGAGACCTGTTCGTTGAGCTTTTGGCCCATTGTCTCGGCAGTGTAGGCGAGGCGGTTCTCGACGCTGGCGACCTGCTCCTCGACGCGGGCCGCTGTGGCGGCAGCACTCGAGGCCAGGCGTTCGTCGGCACCGGCAAGCAGCTGCTCGATTTCACGGGCATGGACGGCGAGTTCCTGGCCAGTCTGCCTGGCGCGTTCGGCAACCCGCTGCTCGGTGCTGGTGAAGGCACCGACAATGTTGTCGGCATGTTCGCCGATTGCGGTGCTGCTGTCGGCGATACGGGACACCAGGCGATGATCGGCCTCCTCGAAGATGCGGCCGATCTCGGACGCACGTGCCGAAAGTGCTTCGGAGCCTTCGGCAATGCGCGAAATAAGTTGCTGGTCGGCGGCATCGAAAATGCGGCCGAGATCCGACGCACGTGCCGCGAGAGCTTCGGCGGATTCGCCGATGCGCACGCCCAGCCGCTCGTCAGCTGTTTCGAAATTGCGCAAGATGTCGCCGGCACGTGCAGCCAGCGACTGGGCCGTTTCGATGGCGCGAGAGACCAGCCTGTGGTCCGCCGCGTCGAAGGTACCGGCAATCTCACTTGCTCGGGTTGCCAGCTGATCGGCCGTCTCCTGGGCGCGCGCGAGCAAGGTGTTCGACGTGTCGTCGGCGCGGGCAATCAGTGCGCTCGACGTATCCTCGGCGCGGGCGGCGAGGCGACGATCCGCCTCCTCGAAGGTGCGGGCGATGTCCTCCGCCCTGGCGAGCAGAGCGGCCGAGGTCTGCTCGGCGCGCTCGGCGATCTTGCGGTCGGCATCGCTGAATGCAGCGCCCGCCTGCTCATGCAGAGCGCTGGTGACTTCCATGACCTTCTCGCGCAGCGCCCCGGCGACGAAGACCGCGCTTCTTTCGAGCACACTGCGAACGTTGTCGACACCCGTCGACAGCGCCCGCTCCATGGTGCTGGCGCGCTCCTCGATGATGCCTGTCTGCCGGCTGAACGCCTGCTCGATCTTTTCCACGTCGGCAGCGATGGCATCGGAGATGTCGGTGCTCCTGGCGGCGATCTGGTCGATATGGCCGGACAGCGAACGGTCGACATCCTTGCGCGTGTCGGCGAGCCTGGAGAGATCGTCCTGCAATGCGCGGGTCAGCATGTCGCGGCCCTCGGTCAGCTTGCCGACATGACCGGCGACAATCTCGTCGACCTCGCTGCGGCTCAATGCAAGCCTCTCCAGATCGGCTTCCAGAGCGCGCCTGAGGATGTCGCGGCCTTCGGCAAGCTTCTCGACCTGGCCGGCAACCAGCCCATCGATGCTCGAGCGGCTTTCGGCCAGCTTGGCGAGATCGTCCTCGAGCGCCTTCGACAGGGTCGAGCGGTCCTGGACGAGCTTCTCCGCGTGGGTAGCGACAAGGCTGTTGACGTTGCCGAGATCGGCCTCTAGGGCGCGCGAAAACTGTGCGCGATTGTCGGTTAATAGCTGCGACTGGTCGGCGATGGCGCCCCTGATCGTGTTGAGATCGGCCTCCAAAGCGCGTTTGAGGATGTCGCGGCCTTCGGCCAGTTTCTCGACCTGGCCGGAAACCAGCCCGTCGATGCTCGAGCGGCTTTCGGCCAGCTTGGCGAGATCGTCTTCCAGCGCGCGCTTGAGGATGTCGCGGCCCTCGGCCAGCTTCTCGACCTGACCGGAAACCAGCCCGTCGATGCTCGACCGGCTTTCTGCCAGCCTGGCGAGATCGTCCTCGAGCGCCTTCGACAGGGCCGAACGGTCCTCGGCGAGCTTGTTCATATGTTCGGAGACGACGCCCCGCACGGTCTCGAGATCGGTCTCCAGTGCGCGCGACAGCTGACCGCGATCCTCCGCCAGCTTCTCGGATTGACTGGCAATGACGCCCTTGACGGTGCTCAGATCGGCTTCCAGAGCGCGTTTGAGGATGTCGCGGCCCTCTGCCAGTTTTTCGACCTGGCCGGCAACCATCACATCGATGCTCGAGCGGCTTTCGGCCAACTTGGCGAGATCGTCTTCGAGCGCCTTCGACAGCGTCGAACGGTCTTCCGCGAGCTTGTTCATGTGATCGGAGACAACGCCGCGCACAGCCTCCAAGTCGCTCTCCAGTGCCCGTGACAGCTGGCCACGGTCTTCCGCCAGCTTTTCGGACTGGCCAGCGATGACGCCCTTGATCGCGTTCAGGTCCGATTCCAGCGCGCGCTTGAGGATATCGCGGCCTTCGGCAAGCTTCTCGACCTGGCCGGCAACCAGCCCGTCGATGCTCGACCGGCTTTCGGCCAGCTTGGCAAGATCGTCTTCAAGCGTCTTCGAAAGCAGGCTGCGATCATCGGCGAGCCTGCCCGAATGATCGGCGATCAGACCTCTGATGTCGGACAGGTCGTTCTCGAGCGACTGGGAAAGACCGCTGCGGTCTTGCGCCAATTTCGCCGAATGGGCCTCGATGAGGCCATTGATGCCGGCGATGTCGGATTCCAGCGCACTGGCGAGTATGGCGCGACCCTCGGCGATCTTTTCGACTTGACCGGCGACAAGGCCGTCGATGCTGGCGCGACTGTCTGCCAGCTTGCCGAGGTCGGCCTCGAGCGCGCGCGAAAGAATGCTGCGGCCTTCGGCGAGCTTTCCGACGTGCCCGGCAACCATTTCATCAATGATCGTGCGGGCTTGTACGAGTTTTCCAGAGTCTTCGTTCAAGGCCTGGGCGAGCCGGTTGCGGCCCTCTTCAAGGCTTTCTAGATGGCTGCCCAGCGAAGCGTCGATCGCTGCACGCGATTCGTTGACCTTGCGCAGATCCTCTTCAAGGGCGCGCGAGATCAGGCCGCGGCCTTCGGCAAGCTTCTGCACCTGGTTGGTCACCGCCGCATCGATTTCGGCGCGGCCCTCGGCGAACTTCGCCAGATCGGCCTGCATTGCCGCCGCCATCCGGTCGCGGCTTTCGGAAAGTTTGCGGCTGTGGTTTTCGACGGCTTCCTCGATGCCGGCGCGAGCATCCGCAAGCCGCTGGATGTCCGTATCGAACGATCGCGATACGACATGGCGCGCCGCTTCCATGCGCCCGGCGAAATCGCCGGCGCGGGCTTCGAGCATGGTCGAGGTCGATGAGATGATGTCGGCCATGTCGGCGCCGATCTGGGTCTTGCCCTGATCGATCATCGCCGACAGCGTCTCCTTGCTATCCTGGAAGGTGTGGGCGATTTCGCGCGCGCGCTCGACCAGCGTCTCGTTGATCTGGCGTGCGCGAGCCTCCAGCGCGGCGTTGAGCTTCTGCGTACCGGTGTCGAGCGCCTCGGCGCGGGTCTGGAACTCGCTGATCAGCGCCTGGCCACGTTCGGCAAGCGTCCGCTCGATGCCGTTGAGGCTGGCTTCGAATTCGGAATTGAGTGTGCGCGCGGCACCGCCGAGCAGCGACACCATGCCGGTCGTGCGGTCGTCGAGCAGGTCGGTCAGCGACCGCGTCAGGCCATCGGTGGTGTCCGTCAGCTTGGCGATGCGGGTGTCGAGCAGGCTGGCGAAGGCCTCGCCCGACGTCGACAGCCGGTCGGTGATCGATTCGAGCCGGCCTTCCACCGAATCGAAGATCGACATCGAGCTCCCGTTGATCCTGTCGATCAGCGTGTCGCCGGATTCGTTGATCGTCATCGACAGCTTGGTCGAGGCGTTGAGAATGCTGTCGCGAATGATATCGCTGGCGGCGTTGATCTCGTCCTTCAGCGTCTCGTGGGCACCGGTGATCGAGGCGCGCACACGCTCGGCATGGGTGACGACCGCTTCGCGCTCGCTGCCCAGCCCGTCGACCAGCGAGCGGATGCGGGACTCGTTCTCCGAATAGGAGCGCTCGATCTGGTTCACCTCGCTGTGAACCAGCGTTTCGAGCTCGACGGCGCGCGCAAGCGTGCGTTCGATGCCTTCGCCCATGGCCGCCACCTCGCGGCGAACCGCTTGGCCGATCATCATGACGCGATCCTGGGCAAGATTTTCCGGCTCGGCCAGACGGAAGGCCACCTCGGTCATCGACTGCGCGGCAAGGCGCATCTCCTGAGCGCGGCGAATCATCACTGCGAATGCCCAGAACAGGATGACGGGCACGATTGCCGCGACCGCCAGGCCGATCAGCTCGGGACGGGCGAAAAACTGATCGAAGGTGCGGATGTTCCAGATGCCAGGTCCGAACAACAGGTTCGCGAGGCCACCGGCGCCGGCGATCCAGGCCAGCGAAACAAAAGCCACGACCCAATAGATCGTGTTCGAGGCGCGCCGGTTGAGGGTGTGCAGGAGCGTCTTATAGTCTTTTTGACGATCGTCGTTGGCCGGCGAGAAAGCTGGCGGCTGCGAGCCATTGCGCGTTGCGACAGGACGCAACTCAGCCGGCTTGGCTTTTGGCGCGGGATTTAGGTTCTGGCTTTGATTGGCGGCGGGTGCTGCATTCTGGGCCTGGTCGGGGGCAGGCGCCTCGTTCTGGCTGCGGCCTTCGCGCGCCAGTTCGTCGGCGGCTTGCGATATCTGCGCTTCCAGATCTTCCATGGATGCCGCGATGTCGAAGTCGCCGCCGGCATCGCCGCTCAGATCGATATCAAGTGCCTTTTCGAGTTCCCTGGCTACGTCGCTGTCGAGCGTTTTTGTCGTCGTTGGTTTCTTCGCCATGCCTTCGCTACCCTGTACAAGCTGCCGCGGGACTTATGGTTGTGCTTATTGATTCTGCCTAGCGTGTCCCGCGCAGGAGGCTGAAAATGGACCTGTCGTATCGTAATGACACAGCGGGGTAAAGAAAACATGCATTCCGTCCGATACGTAAAACTTTAAATATAAGGTTAACACAGCCGTGATTCCGGCGCCGTTATCGCGACATTTTTCCGGGTCAATCATTAACCCGTTGTCCACCGGATACGCCTATTTTTTGCGGCGGTCGAAGAACGGAGTCTCAAAGTGATACGTGGCGAAAACGGCATTGCCTTCTCGATGCCCGGCGGTGACGTGTCAGGGACAGCTGGGGCGCGGCCGATCGATCTGGCGCATCTTGCGCGCCAGACGATGGGCGATCGGAGCCTCGAGCAAGAGGTGCTGGCACTGTTCGTGCAGCAGGCGCTATCGGTGCGCGACAAGATCGTCGATGCGGATGTCAGGCAGCGGCTGCTACTGGCGCACGGGCTCAAAGGCTCGGCGCGCGGGGTCGGCGCCTTCGCCATTGCCGATTGCGCCAGTGCGATCGAATGCCGGCCCGACGACGCCAGCACGCTGAAGCGCCTTGGCTCACTGATCGAAGAAGTGCGCGACTTCGTCGCCGCCATCAGCCGATAGAACTTATTCCCAAAACGCCACGCAGCGGCGCTTTCGCGCCGCAGTTGACTTGTCTGGCAGAGTGATTATGTCGGCTCAGACTCCCTTCAGGTGACAAATGACCAAGCTGACCTTCATCGCCCATGACGGCACGCATTTTGACGTGGATGCCGAAAACGGCTCGACCGTCATGGAAAATGCGATCCGCAATGCGGTGCCGGGAATAGAAGCGGAATGCGGCGGCGCCTGCGCCTGCGCGACCTGCCATGTCTATGTCGACGAAGCCTGGACGGCGGAGGTCGGCGAGCCGGAAGCCATGGAAGAAGACATGCTGGACTTCGCCTACGACGTCCAGCCGAATTCGCGGCTGTCATGCCAGATCAAGGTGCGCGACGCCCTCGATGGGCTGGTCGTGCGCGTGCCGGCCCGCCAAGGCTGAAGCCGATTTTTGCGGCTGCCGCTTGGCAGCGGACCAATGGTCATGCAGTGTCGCGCCGTTTTCCCATAAAGGCGCATGCTTCATGACCGCTATCACCAAGACGGACGTACTCATTGTCGGGGCAGGGCCTGTCGGCCTGTTTGCCGTATTCGAGCTCGGCCTCTTCGACATGAAGTGCCATCTGATCGACATACTCGACCGGCCCGGCGGGCAGTGCGCCGAACTCTACCCGGAAAAGCCGATCTACGACATTCCGGGTTGGCCCTCGATCTCGGCGCAAGGTCTGGTCGACAAGCTGCTTGAGCAGATCGCGCCGTTCAAGCCCGAATTCACCTATAACCGCATGGTTTCGAGCCTGGAAAGGCTGGAGGACGGCAGCTTCCGCGTCACTACCGACGAAAACGAGGTGTTCGAAGCCAAAATTGTGGTGATTGCCGCCGGCGGCGGCTCTTTCCAGCCGAAGCGGCCGCCGATTCCAGGCATCGAACCCTATGAAGGCAAGAGCGTGTTCTACTCGGTGCGCCGGATGGAGGACTTTCGCGGCCATGACCTCGTCATCGTCGGCGGCGGCGATTCGGCGCTCGACTGGACGCTGAACCTGCAGCCGGTGGCCAAGAGCGTGACGCTGGTGCATCGGCGGCCCGAATTCCGGGCAGCGCCCGACAGCGTCAACAAGATGTATGCCATGCAAGAGATGAAGCAGCTGGAATTCCAAGTCGGACAGGTGACGGGCCTGACCGGCAGCGACGGCCAGCTAGCCTCCGCCACGATCAAGGGGCCGGAGGGCGATGTCGAAGTGCCGTGCACGCGGATGCTGCCATTTTTCGGCCTGACGATGAAGCTCGGCCCAATCGCCGAATGGGGCCTCAATCTCCACGAAAACCTGATCCCGGTCGACACCGAAAAATTCCAGACGTCGGTGCCCGGCATCTTCGCCGTCGGCGACATCAACTGGTACCCCGGCAAGCTGAAGCTGATCCTGTCGGGCTTCCATGAGGTCGCTCTAATGGCACAGGCAGCCAAGCGCATCATCAGCCCCGGCGAGCGCATCGTGTTCCAGTATACGACTTCGTCGACCAGCCTGCAGAAGAAGCTCGGCGTGGTCGACTGAAGCTCGCCGGATTTCACCAGGCCGGTCTACTCCGCCAGGGCTGGGGCCGAAGCCTCGGCATGGCCGCGAAGCGTTTTCTCCGGCATCAGCCAGAGCGTGATGAACGACAGCAGCAAGGTCGCGGCGGCGGCAAGAAAGATCATCACGAACGGCGTGGCTGAGGCGATATGGCCGGCCGTCTGCGTGCCTTCGCTGGCCAGCGGCAGCCCGTAACCAAGGGCGACGGCACCAAGCATGGCGACGCCAAGCGCACTACCCAGCGAGCGGAGGAAGGTGAGAACGCCGGTCGCCACGCCAAGGTGCATGCGATCGACGGCGTTCTGGACCGAGACAGTGGCAACCGGAAAGGTCGTGCCTGTGCCCAGGCCTATGCAGGTCGTCAACACCTCGACAAGCAATAGCGAGGCATGCCCGGCGACCAGGCTGAGCACGCCGAGGCACAGGATCGAGAAAACAGTTCCGACCATGGCAATGCGCTTGTAGTGGAAAAAGCGTGGGATCATTCGCGCGCTGAATGTCGCACCGGCCACCGTGCCGAGCATCAGCCCAAGCAACGCGGTGCCAGATTCGCTGACTGACAGGCCGACGACCGATTGCAGGTAGACCGGCAGATAGACCGACAAGCCGACATTGGCGGCCTGCAGCAGGAACATCGACAACGTGCCGGCGAGAACGATCGGATTGCCGAGCACTTCCAGCGAGATCAGCGGTTCAGCCGCGCGCATCAGCCGCAGCGCGAACGCGCTCCAGAACACCGCTGAGCAGGCGAGCAGTCCAAGGATTTCACGCGACAGCCACGGATACTCGCTGCCGCCCCAGTTCAAGGCAAGCAGCAGCAGCGAGGTGGCCGCGACCAGAAGCAGCGCGCCGAGGCCGTCGATGCGGTGATGTTTTGCGGCGATCGGCAGCTTCTTGAGCGGATTGTTAATGATCGCCATCGCCAGCAGGCCGAGCGGAATGTTGATCCAGAAGATCAGCGACCAATGCAGATGTTCGGCGAAGGTGCCGCCGAGCAGCGGCCCGGCGATGCTGGCGACGGCCCAGGTGCCCGAAATCCAGGCGGCGTAGCGAGCCCGCTCGCGCGGCGGCACGAGGTCGCCGATCACGGTCTGCGTCAGGGCGAAGAGCCCGCCGCCGCCGGCGCCCTGGATCGCCCGGCCGACAACCAGGACCAGCATGTTGGGGGCCGTGGCGCTGACCAGCGACCCGGCGAGAAAGATCAGGATTGCCGCATAGACGGTCGGCCGGCGGCCATAGATATCGGAGATCTTGCCGTAGAGCGGCGCCACTGCGGTCGCGGTCAGAAGATAGCCGGTTACGATCCACGGCAGATATTCGGCATGCCCGAGCAGACGTGCCATCGTCGGCATCGCCGGCGCGACGATGGTCTGGTCGAGCGCCGCCAGCAGCATTGACAAAAGCACGCCGCCGATGATGGCGTTTTTCTCGGTTTCGGTCAGCGGCGTGCTGGTTTCCACCATCGCTTGCTTGTCGATAGCCTGGTCCATATCCGTTCATCCATTATGCCTGCGTGCACTTCCGCGACGGGCTGGGAAGCATCTAGTACGCCGATTGGCGTTTGCCGGAGGCTGATCCCTGCGAACCTGGCATATGTCGTTCGCTATAGGCCGATTTCGACAGCGGCTCGAAAGTTTTTCGAAGCTGGCACTATGCTTCGCCAAATTGGCTTTGTTCCAAATTTGGCTTTGTCCGACGCGGAGTTCAGCCGGGAGCGAGCCGTCCATTCTCAATGCGCTCGATGCGATAGTGCAAAAGCCGCAGGATGCGGCTTTGGAAATTGACGCTTTCCACACGATCGAAGCGCATCTGGTCCTGGTCGTGCTTGGCAAGCATGGCCGCTGTAATTTTCGCGGCCTTGGCCTTGGCCAATTCGCAGGTCTTTTCAGGGTAGCTCGCCTTCAAGGCGTCTTCTAGTTCGCGGCCATGGTTCTTGGCAATCTCGACGTGGCGTTCCTCATGGCGCTTGATGTCGGCGGACAAAGTCTCCCAGAACAGCTTGACGCCTGCATCGGCTTTGCGCGGGCGGCGCCACTCGGGAAGGATAACCTTGACCTTGACGGTAACGGCAGCGTCGGCAATCCAGCACGAGCCCGGCTTTTGCGCATAACTGACGCGGGTGGTGAACGCCATCTGGGTGGCGCCGGGATGCCGCGACCCGGTGCTTTTCACCTGAGGCCCGAGTTTCGACAGCTGGGTCCCGATGTCGTCGAGCGTCCTGCCGCCGATCGGGAAATAACTATATGTCTTGACGAGAGTCGTAGCGCCGGCCGGGAATGCGGTCAGAGCGAGCATCAGGGCGCAGAGGAGGGATCGTTTCATCGTGTTGCCTCTTTGCCCACCTTGCTTTACCGCCGTCTCCGGCGCAACGGAATTGATCCCCGGTCATGACGTGGGATCGAACATGGTTGATGGGCAATGATGACAGGGCGATGGCAGCTGGCGCATGGGCGCCATCTTGACCTTGGCGGCAAGGCCATCGTCGTCGGCATCCTCAACGTCACGCCGGACAGTTTTTCCGACGGCGGGCTGTTCGATGCCCCGGAAAAAGCGGTGGACCAGGCGCGCCGTATGGTGGAGGAGGGAGCCTCCGTCATCGACATCGGCGGAGAATCGACGCGTCCCGGTGCCTCTCCGGTGTCTGCAAAGGAAGAGCAGGCCCGCATAGTGCCCATCATCGAGGCGCTCGCGACGTCTGGCGGAACGCTGATCTCGGTCGATACCTATCGCCAGGATACGGCGCGGCTTGCCGTCCAAGCCGGTGCACATATCGTCAACGACGTCTGGGGCCTGCAGCGCGAGCCGGGCATTGCCAGCGTCGCTGCCGAAACCGGCGCCGGCCTTGTCATCATGCACACGGGACGGGACCGGCAGAAACTGCCCGACGTGATTGCCGATCAGCTCTTCTTCCTCAGGAAGTCGCTGGAAATCGCGCAACGGAGCGGTGTTGCCGACGACCACATCGTGCTCGATCCGGGCTTCGGCTTCGCCAAGGAGACAGCCGCGGAAAACCTTGACCTGATGGCACGGTTTTCCGAGCTTCGTGCGCTGGGCTTTCCGCTGATGGCCGGCACATCGCGAAAGCGCTTTATCGGCACCGTCACCGGCCGCGACGCAGCGGCAAGAGGCGCCGGAACCGCCGCCACAAGCGTCATCCTGAGGCTCAAAGGCGCGCATCTTTTTCGCGTCCACGATGTCGCAATCAACGTGGATGCGTTGGCTATTGCCGATGCTATGCTCGCACGTGAGATCGGGGAAAGCTGAGCCATGTATGTCATCCGCATGAAGAACTGCGCCTTCTTCGCCCGGCACGGTGTGCTGGACGAAGAGGAGACGCTCGGCCAGCGCTTTTATGTCGATGCGGCGCTCACGGTAGACCCCGGGCGGGCGCTGGTCGACGATTCTATCGAGGACACCGTCAATTACGGCATCGCCTTTGCGGTCATCGAAAAGATCATTACCGGCGAGCGGCGCTTTCTGATCGAAGCGCTGGCGCTCGAAGTGGCGAGGGCGCTGACGGCGCGGTTTCCGCAGATCAAAAAGGCCGAGATCACCGTGCGCAAGCCGAACGCCCCGGTGCCGGGTGTGCTCGATCATGTCGAGGTGACCGTTGTCTGGCCAGAATAGTAACAACAACACCGTCTATCTCAGCCTTGGCGGCAATCTCGGTGATCCGGCGAAGTCGATGGCTGCGGCACTGGGCATTCTGGATGCCGACGAGAGCACGCGCGTCGTTGCCGTTTCGTCGCTCTACCGAACGCCGCCCTGGGGCAAGCTCGATCAGCCGGATTTCCTCAATGCGGCGGCCGAGATCTCGACCGCGCTTGCGCCGCGGGCTTTGCTCGACCTTTGCCTCGACGCCGAGCGAAAACTGAAGCGGGTGCGGGAGGAGCGCTGGGGTCCGCGCCTGATCGACATCGACATTCTGGTGTTCGGTGACCGCATCATCCACGAGACCGGACTGGAGGTGCCGCATCCGCGCATGCTGGAGCGCGCCTTCGTGCTGGCACCGTTGGCAGAAATTGCACCGAAGCTTGTGGTCGACGGCAAGAGCGTGTCGGAGCGACTGGCCGCCGTCGACACGTCGGGTATTGAACGGCTGCCGTCAGGCCGGAAATGGTGGAAGACCTGACGCTGCCGCCATTGGTGGCCGAAAATCAGCCGGAAAACCCACCACCGTCGAGGAACATTTGTTCGTCCGGTGTCGTCTCCCGGCCAAGCATCCTGTTTCGGTGTGGAAAGCGGCCGAAGCGCTGGATGATGTCGCGGTGTTCTACCGCATATTTCAGATAGGACGGGGCTTTGGCGGCGGTAAGCTCCATCGATTTGAGCTGATCGGCGAGATCCTCCGAATGCTCATAGGGCAGATAAAGAAAGACGCGGAGCTCTTCGTCGAGCGCCAAGTCATGGCCGGCAGCGATCGCCTTCCCGGCAAAATGCCGCGCCAGCGGGTCCGTGGCGTACATGTGGCCAGTGCCGCGAAAGCAGTTTCGCGGAAACTGGTCGAGCAGGATCATCAGTGCCAGCGACCCTTCGGCGTGTTCGGACCAGCCGTCGCATTCGCGGCGGGCGGCGGCGAAGTGCAGATCGAGAAACCGGGTGCGGAAGTCGGCATCAAAAGCGTCGTTCTTCTCGAACCATGCGTCCTCCCCGGCGTGGCGCCAGAATCTGGTTACGGAGAGCGCGCGTTCGTCCAGTTCATCCATCATTCGCATCTTCCCAAGGATTAATCGGCCGGCTCGGATTTCTGCAGCACGCCGGCGGTTTCCTCATTGAGCGCCTGACCCGCGCGGCGTGGTGTGCTGAGCGGCGTCGGGATGGGGGTGCCAATATTGCCTTTGAGGAAGCGCCGTCCGGCGCGGATGCCTTCGGCCTGTTGAAGCTCGAAACGGGCAGCGTCGCGGCGGCGGACGTCCTCGACTACCTCGGCGACCTCTTCCGGGTCGACGCCGAGGGCTTCCAGCGTCGAGCCGCCGAAGACAAGCGCCGATTCGAACGTCTCGCGGAGCTGATAGTCAACGCCGGCACGGATGAGCTGCAACGCGGTGCCGCGGTCGAACGCCCGTGCCAGCACTGTCAGCAAGGGAAACTCCGCCTTGATCAGTTCCGCGATGCGCACGGCGGCATCGGGCTTGTCAACGCAGATCAGCACGGCGCGTGCCCGCCCGGCTCCCGCGGCTCGCAGGATGTCCAGCCGCGTGCCGTCGCCGTAATAGACCTTGAAGCCGAAATCGGCCGCTGCTTGGATCATTTCGACCTCGTTGTCGATGATCGACACGTCGATGCCGCGCAACAAAAGCGGCTGGCTGGCGATCTGGCCGAACCGGCCAAAGCCTATGATCAGCACGCTGCCGGTCAGGCCGTTGGCGACATCGACGCCTTCAAGCGACTGCTCGTCGCGCGGCGTCAGATACCGCAGTGCAATGATCGCCAACGGCGTCAGCACCATGGAAATGATGACAATGGCGGTCAGCATCGCATTGGCTTGGCCGTCGATAATGCCCACCGCAGCCGCCGCGGAATAGAGGACGAAGGCGAATTCGCCGCCTTGCGCCATGAAGACGGCGCGCTCGAGCGCTTCCCGATGGTCGGTTTTGAGGACGCGGGCAACGATATAGATGCCGATCGCCTTCATCACCATGTAGGCGACGACATAGATGGCAATGAGCTGCCAGTTGACGACGACGACATGCAGGTCGAGCGACATGCCGACGGCGAGGAAGAACAGCCCGAGCAGAATGCCGCGGAACGGTTCGATGTCGGCCTCCAGCTGGTGGCGGAAGGTCGATTCCGACAAAAGCACGCCGGCCAGGAAGGCGCCCATGGCCATCGACAGGCCGGAAAGCTGCATGGCGAGCGCTGACCCGAGAACGACCAGAAGGGCAGCTGCGGTCATCACCTCACGGGCGCGCGCATCCGCCAGGATACGGAAGAACGGATTGAGCAGATAGCGCCCGGCAACCACCAGCCCGACGATCGCGGCAAGGCCGATGCCGACCTCCGTCAACCTATCCGACAGGCTCATATCGGCGCCGCCCGGCGCGAGGAAGGCGATCAGCGCCAGCAGCGGCACGATGGCCAGATCTTCCAAAAGCAGGACCGAGACGATGCGCTGGCCCTTGGGCGTTGCCAGGTCGCCGCGTTCTTCCAGCAATTGCATGACGATTGCCGTCGAGGTGAGTACGAAACCGGCGCCAGCGACGAAGGATTGCGCGATCGGGAAACCTCCCGCCAGGCCGACGCCGGTCAGCAGAACCGCGCAGACGCCGACCTGCAGCGCACCAAGCCCGAAAATCTCGCGGCGCAGGCCCCATAGGCGTGACGGCTGCATCTCCAGCCCGATGATGAACAGGAACATGACGACGCCGAGTTCGGCGACATGAAGAATGGCTTCCGATTCGGAAAAGACGCGCAGCCCGAATGGGCCGATCACGACGCCGGCCGCCAAATAGCCGAGGATGGAGCCAAGTCCCATGCGCCTGAAGATCGGCACCGCAACGACGCCGGCGGCAAGCAGCGCCACCACCTGGATCAGATCGCTGTTCGATGCCTCTGCCGCCATGCCTGCCCTTCCGCTCTCCTGGGAGTCAAGCGGCCAAGATAGGGGCTTCGGAGCGGATCGAACAGTGTGAATCCGGCGCATTGTGCAGGCGATATTGCAGGCGCACTGCACAGGATAATGGCCTTCCAGGCGTTGCTTGTTTTCGCTATCCGGCGCTAAGGACGCCCGGCTTCGGCCAGTGGAGGGTGAGCGACGATCAAGTCACGGCCCTTTTTGAGGAGATGACTGACATGAAGAAGTTTTTGCTGGTTGCCGTTGGCATCGCGGCACTTGCCGGCTCTGCCTGTTCGAAGGCGCCGGAGTGCACGACCGAGATGCTGACCAAGAAGGCTCAGGACATGACTGCGGCACTTCAGGCTGCTATCACCAAGGATCCGGCCAAGGCAGCCGACCTCACAGCCAAGGTCCAGGCGGTCACAACCAAGTATCAGGGCGGCACGACAGCAGCCGAGGCCTGCAAGGCCTATGACGAGTTGATTGCAGCGATCAAGGGCTGAGCACCCATCTGCATGTCAAGGACGGCGGCGGCGTTTGGTTGCCGCCTTTTCACGCCGAAAGCTCAGTTCGGAGTTATGGAGCCGACCTCGACTGCATCGATCCGCTTCAACTTCATACCGATGACCGGGACCAGCTGCTGGTCGACCCGCACGGCAACGGTCACCGTCATCGAATTGTCGTCGGGGACAAGCGCCTGCATCACGCCGCGCAACTGATTACGATTAATGGTGAAAACCACCTTGTGCGCATCGACGACATTGCCGCCGATAATGTCGAGGCCGGAGCCGGCGGCCCCGCCCATGAAGCTGCCCTTGTAGCCCTGCCGGCCCATGTGTTCGATCGTTGCCGACATCTGCTGGGTGAACATACCGACCCGGCAGCCGCCGTCGAGCGACATGCCGACCTTGCCGTCAGGCGTCGAGCCAATGAAGCTGCAGGTGAATTTCGTGCCCTTGTATTTGCCGGCAACGATTTCTCCGGGGCCGACCCATTTGCCCTCGACCGATCGAAAGAACTGCTTGTCCGGTTCCGCCGCCGAAGCCTTTCCGGCAATGCCGATGGTTGCGACAAGGGCGAGCGCCACGTGCAGCACGTTGGACAAAATAACGCTTTTCATCGACGACACCCGGCAACAAAGAGACTGGTTTGGACGCTTCCGACCATGAACAAGATTGGTTAATGCTTTGTCACCCCAAGGCGGTAGTCACGTCTCGGAAGCGGATGTTTCTTTTTCTTTCTTTGCCGCAAAGGAGGTCAGCGCGGAAAGGAAATCGCCCAATCCTGGACGCCTGACGGCGTTAAAGGGCAGGGGCCTTGCCGTTTCCATCGCTGCAATGCCGATGCGCGCCGTCATCATGCCGTTGACGACGCCTTCGCCGAGCTTGGCCGAGAGCCGAGCCGCAAGGCCATGGCCGACGATCTGCTGGACGAAACTGTCGCCGACGGCGATCGACCCAGTGACCGCGAGATGGGCGAGAACGCTGCGCGCCAGGCGAAAAAAGCCTAGCGTGCCGGGGCGGCCGCCATAGAGCTCCGACAGACGGCGAATCAGCCGGCCGGCTTCGAACACGACATAAGCGACGTCGACCAGCGCGCGCGGACTGACCGCGGTCACCAGGGACACGCGCTTCGCCGCTTCGAGGATCATCATCTTGGCGCGGGCATCGAGCGGGCCGAGGATCTCGGTCTCGGCCAGCCGCACCAGATTGCCGCCATCGATGATCTCGCCGCGCAATTCGGCCAGCGAGCGCCTGCCGGCCGCGGTTTCGGGCTTGGCCGCGACAAATGCCGACAACTCGTCGACCACGGCGCGGGCGGCCTTCGGATCATCGCGGGCAATCGCATCGAGCGCCCGCTTCTGCAACTTTTCGACCTCGGCGAGGCGAGCAATCGCCACGAATTCGCGGATAAGGATGACTACAAGCGCCAGGATGGCGATCAATGCCATTCCGGCCGCCAGCCAGCCCAGCCACTCGGCGCGCTCGAACAGGTCGCGAATCAGCTGGTCGGTCCAGAGGCCAAGGGCGAGCGAAACCAGAACGCCCAGCGCGCCGAAGAACAGGCAGCCAAGCAGCGAACGTTTTCGCGGCGCAATCGCCGGCGGCGGTTCGGCAGCGACGACATCAGGCTCGTCGAAGACGTCGATCTCCGCCGGTGTGACCACGGCAAGATCCGCCTTCACGTTACGCGGCTTTCGCGCCGGCGCGGCCTCGGCCCCGGAATGGCGAGCCGTCGGATCTACCTTCGGCTGGGGCTCCGGCTCGATGCGAAAGGCCGCCGGTCTGCGGGGCGCGCTCATGCGAGATGATCTCCGATCAGGAACTGCACCGCGCGGTCGAGCCTGATATGCGGCAGCGACAGCGTCACGCCCTCGGCCGTGCGCTCGAGTTTCGGCGGGCGAAAGCGCACGAAGCGGATCGCCGGGTCGTCATCGTTCTGCTGGTGCTTCGATTCGAAACCATCGAACACCGCATCAACTTTCTCCGGCAAATCACCGGGAAATATGGCTGTTTCGGTCTTTCCGTCAAAGGTTTCGCCATTGATTTTTTCGCCACGCAATGGCGTGCCGATAATGACCGGCAAAGTCTCACGGCCCTGCTTGACCGTGCCTTCCCGAGTCGCGCGCATGGCCGCCATGGCGACGACGTCGACGTCGGCACCAGTGAAATTCGCCCGCGCCACGGCGCGGTCGGCAAGCCGCCGCACGATCGCCTGCAGCCGGTCGTGGCTTTCGTGGTGCAGATGGTCGGCCTTGGTCGCGGCCACCAATATGCGGTCGATGCGTCTTGAAAACAGGTCGGTCAGGAAGTTGCCCCGGCCGGGCCGGAAACAGGACAGGATTTCGGTGACCGCGCGTTCCAGATCGGCCATAGCACCGGGGCCGGCGTTCAATGCCTGTAAGGCGTCGATGAGCACGATCTGCCGGTCGAGGCGCGTGATGTGTTCGCGAAAGAACGGTTTGACGACATACGTCTTGTAAGCCTCGTAGCGCCGCTCCATCATCGCCTGCAGCGATCCGGAGCGGGCGCGCCCGAGGCCGAGTTTCGGCAGCGGCGCAAAGGTCAGCGCCGGCGATCCTTCAAGATCGCCGGGCATCAGGAAGCGGCCGGGCGGTAGGGTCGAAAGCGCCCGCTCGTCAAGCTTGCAGGCCTTGAGGTAGGCGGCGAAGCTCTCGGCGAGACGGCGCGCCGTCATCTCGTCGGCGTCGTCGTTGGGGTCGACGGAGGCAGAGAGCGCCTGCCATTCCCGCGAAAGATCGACACGCACCGGCAACACGGCCATCTCGAAGGCCTCACGCGAAAAATCGGCGTAGGACTTGCCGAGCAGCGGCAGGTCGAGCAGCCATTCGCCGGGATAATCGACGACGTCGACGGACAATTTGCCGGCGGAAAACATGCGGCTCCAACCGGAGGCCGATTCGTATTCGATGGTGAGCCTCAGTTCGGAAATCGCACGCGTCGAGTCCGGCCAGACACGGTCGTCGACAAGAGCCGCGATGTGATCCTCGTACTGGAAGCGTGGTACGGCGTCGTCCGGCTGCTCTTCGAGAAAGGCCCTGGCGATGCGCCCCGATTTTTGTGCCTCAAACAGCGGCAAGCGTCCGCCATGGACCAGATTGTGCACAAGGGCCGAGATGAACACCGTCTTGCCGGCGCGGGACAGCCCGGTCACGCCAAGACGCAGCGACGGAGCGAAAAGCCCGGCAGCGCGGCCTGACAACGTATCCAAGGCGATCTTCGCCTCGTCGGTGAAAGTCGTCAGCGATGATGCCAAAATCTGTTCTCGCGGGGCCGGTCAGCCACCGATATAGGCTTTGAGGCGCGGCTTTGAAATGGCCTCAGATATCGGCAGGCGTCAGGAAGGCTTCGAGATAGCCGGCGCCAGGCGCAGCCTCCGCAAGACTGCCGTTGAACCGGACCACCGCAAGTGCGGAGGTCGGGAAGCCGTGGTTCAGCATGGCCCGCGCGGTCTCGTTGCCGTCGCCTGAGAGCGCCATGGCGAGATCCTCAATCATCGGATTGTGGCCAATGACGAGCAGGGCGTCCAGCCCGCCATTCTGCCGGACGGCAGCGAGGTACGCGGCGGCATCGTCGTTGTAGAGCGCGTCAAAGAACAGCACCCGGCCCGTGTCCGTATGGCCAGCTAAGCTTTCCAGCGTCTGGCGGGCACGCCTGGCGCTTGAGCACAGGGTGAGGCCCGGTACGTATTTGCGAGAACGCATCAGCACGCCCATCGCTTCGGCATCGGCGAAGCCAGATGTATAGAGCGGGCGGTCGAAGTCGGCGACGCCGGGCAGCGCCCAGCCGGCCTTCGCATGCCTCAGCAGGTAAAGTCTGGTCACCGGATCCCCGTTGTGCCGGGCACCGAACCCGTCAATACGCCGCAGGATTTGCCATCAGAAGAGCTCCGTGCGCAATGGCAAGCGTCCTTCAAGCATAGCGAATCATGTATGAATTCGGTCGTATTCTTCGCAAAAAGGGCATCGCGGATGCCGTTTGTCCGGGACTAACAATTGCGTGAAACAGTCGTCGATTGACCTTGTGCAGTTTTCGGTCCGCGAATATATAGGCGCCAAATTTGGGGTTTGTTGGGTGAGTCGAATGAACGACATCGTTACCGCCGATTACGTACCCTCCGAAGACGAGCCGTTCATGAACGAGCGGCAGAAATCCTACTTTCGCCTGAAGCTCGTCACCTGGAAGAACGACATCTTGCGCGAAGCGCGCGAAACTCTCGAAATCCTGCAGCAGGAAAACGCCAACCATCCCGATCTCGCCGATCGGGCTTCCTCAGAAACCGACCGCGCCATCGAACTTCGCGCCCGCGATCGCCAGCGAAAACTCATCTCGAAGATCGATTCCGCCCTCCAGCGCCTTGACGAAGGCACCTACGGCTATTGCGAGGAAACAGGCGAGCCGATCGCGCTGAAGCGGCTCGACGCGCGCCCGATCGCGACCTTGTCGATCGAGGCACAGGAGCGCCATGAGCGGCGCGAGAAGGTGTACCGCGACGACTGAGTCGGCGGGAAAAACAGAGCGGCATCGGTAAAGCGTTCAAAATGGCCGGTTTTCCGGCCATTTTCATTGGCCGTTCGCTATCAGCCTATCTTTTCTGATTGGACAACTCGCCGAGGAGCTTCGTCATCTCGTCGTCGAGAGAGGGCGATGCCTTCGCCACCGGCTTGCTCGGCGTTTGGCTGAAGCGTGGCTCGTCGAGGGAAACCTCCAGCTCCTTCATCAGCGCATCGTCGATCGACTCGTGCTGTGCCGGCGGCTCGTATCTTGCCGGGGAGTCCTGTCTTGTCGGCGGCGGCGCATGCCGTGAAGCATTGGCGTTGACGGATCCATAATTTGGCAACGGTGTGACGTTCGATGGCGGTTTCGGCGCCGGTGCCGGCATTGTTGCCGGCATTGTCGCCGTCTGGCGGGCTCGGACAGGGGTTGCGGCTACGCTTGCCGCCTGCGGCGGCGCTTGCCTCACCGGCGCGGCTGTGGTCTGAGCCGATCTTGCTGCCGGCTGGTGGCTGTTATCTCCGGTCAATGCCGGGCGGCGCAGCGCCGAGAGCCTGATGTCGCGCTCGACGACGACGTCGGTCGGACCACCGATCAAGAGCAGGTGCTCGATATCGTCGCGGCGCACCAGCACCAGCCGCCGGTGACTGTCGACCGCTGTGGCATCCATGACCGCCAGCCGCGTCTTGCGGTTCCTGCCGCCGGCGACGAATGTTCCGAAGGTCAGGCTGCGGACCAGCCTGATGATAAGAAGAATGATGAGCAGAAGGACAAGTACTGCAAACGTCCACAGGATTGCCGCGGCATAACCAGGACCCGCCACGCCATCCAGCCATTGCAGCATTGGTTCCCCCAAAATCAGCTTTCGAAGAGACGCGACACTAGACTGTTGCGGCAGGCCACCGCAAGTTGCCTTTCACGCTTCGTGAACAGCTTGAAACACCGGGAGCGGAACGGCGTCTTTTTAGCGGACATTTGCCGCCGGGCCTTTTCCCGACCCTGAGAATATGATTCAACCGACACCGGAATTCACGAGCAGGGGGAACATGGCCAAGGAAGCGCGCGGCGATTTCTATCCGGTACCTATCGTCGACCAGAACACGCGACCGGGCGCGGTCACCCGGCTCATCGTCTTCATCGTCGTCCTGACGGGGGCAGCGATCGTCTTCGGCCTTTTCCGCGAGCGACTTGGCGACCCATTCCTGCTCGGCATGCTTGGCGTGTTGGCGATGATCGGCGTCGGCTTTCTGTTCGCCACTGCGATCGGCTTCGTGCACGTCACGCCGCGCTCGACAAGCGACGAACTGTCGAAAGCTTTCGTCGATTCGATGTCGCAAGGCCTCCTGGTCACCGATACCAAAGGCCGGATCATCTACGCCAACCGGACCTATGCCGACATGACTGGCGCCGAGTCGGCCGCCGACCTCAAGACGGTCGAAGGTTTGCTTTCAGACGTTCCCGAGGCCTCAGTGACCATATACCGGCTGGCGTCAGGCCTGCGCGACGGCCAGGCGGGCGACGGCGAGTTTCGGCTCGCGCAGTCCATTCGGCCAGGCGCCGAATCGGGCGCGCGCTGGTACCGCGTCCGGGCCCGCGCGTTCAGCGTTCCAGGCCAGCGGCTGCCCATGCTTGCTTGGCAGCTTGCTGATATCTCGCGGGAACGGGCCGAGCAGGAGCGGTTCTTTCTCGACCTGCAAAAGGCCATCGATCACCTCGACCACGCGCCGGCCGGTTTCTTTTCGGCCGACCAGGAAGGCCGCGTCACCTATATCAACGCGACCCTTGCGGAGTGGCTGGGCATCGACCTGGCCAGCTTCACCCCCGGCGCCATCACGCTGCCGGAGATCGTCGCCGGCGACGGCATGGCGCTGGTCCGTTCGGTCAAGGCCGACGCGGGTACCACGCGCAATGCCGTTATCGATCTCGATCTGACGACGATGACCGGGGAGGCGTTGCCGGTGCGCTTCATGCATCGTGTTTCGGCCAGCCGAGAGGGGCTCAACGGCCCGACTCGCACCATCGTGCTCAACCGGACGCAAGGCGAGGACGCTTCGGCCGACCTTCGCGCCTCGGAAATACGCTTCACGCGATTCTTCAACTCGACGCCGATGGCGATTGCCGGCGTCGACCATGCCGGTCGCATCCTGCGCACCAATGCGCCGTTCCTGTCGCTATTTTCCTCGGTCGTCGACCGCGACGCGGTCGATCGGCGTGTGCGGCTGGATACGGTGATCCACGAGCGCGACCGGCCGGCCTTCGCCGCGGCGTTCGAAAAGGCACGCCAGCAACAGGCTGATATCGAGCCGATCGATACGGTGCTGCCCGGCAATGAGGAACGACACATACGCTTCTACGTCAATGCGGTCGCAGACGGCACCGGCGGCGAGGGCGCCGAGGAATCGGCCATCGTCTATGCCGTCGAGACCACCGAGCAAAAGGCCCTCGAGGGCCAGATGGCGCAGAGCCAGAAGATGCAGGCGGTCGGCCAGCTCGCCGGCGGCATCGCGCATGATTTCAACAATGTGCTGACCGCCATCATCATGGCCTCAGACCTGCTTTTGACCAACCACCGGCCGTCCGATCCGTCGTTCCCGGACATCATGAACATCAAGCAGAATGCCAACCGGGCGGCCTCGCTGGTGCGGCAGTTGCTGGCCTTCTCGCGCAAGCAGACGCTGCGACCGGAGGTGCTCAACCTGACCGACGTGCTCGCCGACCTAAGGATGCTGCTTGCCCGTCTGGTCGGCAACGATATCAAGCTCAAGATCGACCATGGCCGCGACCTGTGGCCGGTCAGGGTCGATATCGGGCAGTTCGAGCAAGTGGTGGTCAATCTGGCGGTCAATGCGCGCGATGCGATGCCGGCCGGCGGCGACCTCACCGTTCGCACCCGCAACGTCAGCGCCGGGGAATGCAAGACCTTTTCCTATCGCGAACTTACTCCGGCCGACTATGTGCTGGTCGAGGTCGAGGACAGCGGCAGCGGTATCGCGCCTGATGTGCTGAAAAAGATCTTTGAGCCCTTCTTCACGACAAAGGAGGTTGGCAAGGGAACGGGCCTCGGCCTGTCCATGGTCTATGGCATCATCAAGCAGACAGGCGGCTTCATCTTCTGCGATTCCGAAGTCGGCAAGGGATCCCTGTTCCGCATCTTCCTGCCGCGGCACATTGCGGAGGCAAGGAAGGCGGGCGAGGCTGGAGAAGTGCCGGCCGCACCTGCCAAGATCGCCGACTCAGCCAAGGATCTGTCGGGCTCGGCCACGGTGCTGCTGGTCGAGGACGAGGACGCCGTACGCATGGGCGGCATGCGTGCACTAAAGTCGCGCGGCTACACCGTCCACGAGGCGTCGTCGGGCGTCGAGGCGCTTGAAGTCTACGAAGCGCTCGGCGGCAAGGTCGACATCGTGGTCTCAGACGTGGTGATGCCGGAAATGGACGGCCCGACGCTGCTTGGCGAATTGCGCAAGCGGCAGCCCGACATCAAGTTCATCTTCGTGTCCGGATATGCGGAAGACGCATTCGCCAAGAACTTGCCGGCCGACGCACATTTCGGCTTTTTGCCCAAGCCGTTTTCGCTCAAGCAATTGGCCACGATCGTCAAGGACATGCTGGAATCCTGACCCTTCCAATGCTCCGCTTGCGCAATGCCGTGAGACTGCCATGATTGCAGGCGAAACGGGCGACGGGTTTTGGAAAGCATGCCGTGACGCCACACAACGAGGCCAGCAAGGGCGACTACGCAAGCACGGTGCTGCTGCCGGGCGATCCGCAGCGCGCAGAATGGATGGCGCAGACTTTTCTGGAGGCGCCGCGCTGCGTCAACCGCCGCCGCGGCGCGCTTGGTTTTACCGGCCTGTTTCGCGGCAAGCCTATCAGCATCCAGTCCACCGGCATCGGCGTCCCGTCATTCCTGGTCTACGTGCACGAGCTGCTGGATTTCTATGGTGCGAAAACACTGATCCGCACCGGCACCTGCGGCGGGCTGACCGCCGAGCTGGCGCTGCGCAGTCTGGTGATCGCGCAATCGGTGCGCGGTGAAAGCTCAGAAAGCGTTCAGAGTTTCGGGCTCTATCGTGCCAACGCCAGCCCCGATCCGGCATTGTTGGCCCAGGCGTTGACCCGGGCCGCCGAACTCGGCATCGACCAGCGGGCCGGCCTGACCATCTGCAGCGATATTTTTTATCATCCGCAGGGGCGTGAGCGCTTTGCCGAAGCGCAGGCACAGGGCGCGCTCGCCGTGGACATGGAAACCAGCGCGCTCTACCGCATCGCGGCCGATTTTGGTGCCCGGGCACTGTCGATCCTGACCGTCGTCGACAATGTGGCAACCGGCGAGCAGACCGACTATGCAGAACGCCAGGGGCTTTTCACCAATATGACCCGGCTGGCGCTCGACGTGGCGGCGGAGAGCTAGGCGGCTCTCTGCCTTCCGGTGCTAATTCTCACGAGGTTGCGCATATTTTTTTCAACGTTTGGTGCAGGTCGAGGCGGTAAAGGCACCGTCCGGCTGCTTCATGATGATGTCGAAGGAGGGGGTGGTTCCGCTTTCCAGCGTCGCTTGCGTAAGCGAGATCGAGTTGCCGCCGCTGGTGTAGCCGCCCAGCGGACCCAGCCAAGTGATCACCCCGTCTGCATCCATCTGGTAGTTATAACTCTGCCGCGCGGTGCCGAAGCTCACCGGACCGCTATAGACGTTTCCCTTGATGGTGATGTCGCCGAGGCTGAGGAACATGCCAAGCAGATAGACTTCGCAATGATAGGGGCCGTCCGGCAGCTTGCCGTCGCTGAAGCCGGCGCGCGCTACAGTCGTCGTCGCCAGCAGAAGCATGGTGATGAAAATGCAAGACGTTCGGAAGGCCATGGCGTCGCTCGTTTAAGGGTTCGAACTTGCCCCATTTCGCTGCGGCGCTGCAATCCTCGCCAGTGCTCTTGTGATGCTGCTCAAAATTCGGGCATTGGCCCGTACATGAGTAAAACTTAGGCTGATACGGGTGATCTTTTCTCAGTTCGAACCTGGGAGGCGAGGTTCATCTCCTGCGCCTAATACATTAACCGACTGACAGAGCTGGGAAATCTCAGATCTTCCGATCTTGCTCCGGCAATTGGCACAGCCGTTGCATGGTCTGTTCCGATGCAGTAACCAGCTTGGGAGTTTAAAAGCATGAGGGGCAGTTTCTCGACAATAACAAAAATGTTTTCGGCCGGCGTGGTCACCGCCGGCCTGCTGATGAGCATTCCCGCCAAGGCGGCCGACGACACCATCAAGGTCGGCATCCTCCATTCGCTGTCGGGAACCATGGCGATCTCGGAGACGACGCTAAAGGACGCCATGCTGATGCTCATCGAAGAGCAGAATGCCAAGGGTGGCCTGCTCGGCAAGAAGCTCGAGGCGGTGGTCGTCGATCCGGCTTCCAACTGGCCGCTGTTCGCAGAAAAAGCGCGCGAGCTGATCTCGAAGGACAAGGTCGCGGCGGTGTTCGGCTGCTGGACCTCGGTGTCGCGCAAATCGGTGCTGCCGGTGTTCAGCGAACTCGACAACATCCTGTTCTACCCGGTTCAATATGAGGGCGAGGAGAGCGAGCGCAACGTGTTCTACACCGGTGCGGCGCCGAACCAGCAAGCCATTCCCGCGGTCGACTATCTGATGAGCGAGGATGGCGGTTCGGTGAAGCGCTGGGTGCTCGAAGGCACCGACTATGTCTATCCGCGCACCACCAACAAAATTCTTGAAGCCTATCTGAAGGCGAAGGGCGTTGCTGCCGAAGACATCATGGTCAACTATACGCCGTTCGGCTTCTCCGACTGGCAGACCGAAGTCTCGGCAATCAAGAAGTTCGGCTCGGCTGGCAAGAAGACCGCTGTCGTCTCGACCGTCAACGGCGACGCCAACGTGCCGTTCTACAAGGAACTCGGCAATCAGGGCATCAAGGCCGAGGATATTCCGGTCATGGCCTTCTCGGTTGGTGAGGAAGAGCTTGCCGGTCTCGACACCGCGCCGCTCGTCGGCCATCTCGCCGCCTGGAATTATTTCGAGAGCGTCGACACGCCCGAGAACGCGAAGTTCATCGCCGATTGGCACAAATTCATCAAGAACGACAAGCGCACCACCAACGACCCAATGGAAGCCCACTATATCGGCTTCAACATGTGGGTGAAGGCGGTAGAGAAGGCCGGTACCACCGATCCGGACAAGGTCATCGACGCCATGGTCGGTGTCTCGGTGCCGAACCTGACCGGCGGTTATTCGACCATGATGCCGAACCATCATATCACCAAGCCGGTGCTGATCGGCGAAATCCAGGCCGACGGCCAGTTCGAAACCGTCTCGCAGACGCCGGGCCTGGTGATGGGCGACGAGTGGTCCGACTACCTGCCTGATTCCAAGGACCTGATCTCCGATTGGCGCGCGCCTCTATCCTGCGGCAACTTCAACGTTGCCACCGGCAAATGCGGCGGCAAGGGAACCAACTAATCCTCCCGGTCTGTCCTCCCAGACCGCAAAGCCTCCGGGCGGGCTCCTTCTCCAGCCTGCCCGGAGGCGACATTCAACCTCCAAGAGCCACCAGAAACCGATGATCCTGATCCGCGCGATTGGCCTGATGCTGCTGCTCCTCCTGGGGGCGCTGCTGCCGTCGAACGCCAGCGAAGCAGATCTGCGCGCCGTCATCGCCAAATTCGCCACTGCCGCCAATTTTCCGGCGATCGAAGCCGTCGTGCGCGAGCTTGCGGCTTCCGGCGATCCGGCCGTCGAACGGCCGCTTGCCGCGCTTGCGGAGGGCAGCCTTTACGTCCGCAAGGCCGATTCACTGGTCTTTGTCGGCAAGGAGAGCGGCGACGGTATTGAGCTGCTCGATGCGCTCACCGGCGAAAAATCGGGCGAAGCTGCCAAGGCCGACATCACCAAGATCAAAGTCAACAACACGCTGCGCCGCGTCATCCGCGACGCGCTGGGCACACTGACGCTTGGCTCCAAGGACCCGGCCGTGCGCATTGCCGCCGCCGACACCATGTTCAAGACGCCGGACGCGGCAAACATCGAGCCGCTCGACACCGCCATCGCCAATGAGAGCGTGGCAAGCGTCAAGGCGCTGCTCGAACATGCCCGCGCCGCGTCGGTTCTCGTTTCCGACAGGCCGGAGGCCGACAAACTGGCGGCTATCGCTCTCATCGGCGCGCGCGGCGACCGCGATGCGGTGTCGCTGCTCACGTCTGTAGAGGCCAATTCCGAAGGTGCGGTGAAGGACGCGGCGACGGCTGCGATCGCCAATATCAATTCGACGCTGGCGCTGTGGGATGCCGGCCAGAATATCTGGTACGGCATATCGCTCGGATCGGTGCTGCTGCTGGCGGCGATTGGCCTGGCCATCACCTTCGGCGTCATGGGCGTCATCAACATGGCGCATGGCGAGATGGTCATGCTCGGTGCCTACACGACCTTCGTCGTGCAGGAGGTGATCCGGAATTTCTTTCCCGGTCTGTTCGACTGGTCGCTGGTCATCGCCTTGCCGCTGGCCTTCCTAGTGGCGGCGCTCGTCGGCCTTGTCATTGAGCGCGGGCTGATCCGCTTCCTCTACGGCCGGCCGCTGGAGACGCTGCTGGCGACATGGGGTGTGTCGCTGATCCTACAGCAGGCCGTACGCACCATCTTCGGGCCGACCAACCAGGAGGTAGGCAACCCGTCATGGATGTCCGGCCCGTTCAATATCGGCCAGCTTGCCGTGACATGGAACCGGCTCTGGATCCTGGTATTCGCGCTTGGCGTGTTCGCGGTGCTGCTCTACGTGATGAAGCGCACGCCTTGGGGGCTGCAGATGCGTGCCGTCACCGCCAACCGCCGCATGGCCGCCTCGATGGGCATCAGGACGCCGTGGGTCGACGCCCTGACGTTTGCACTCGGCTCCGGCATTGCCGGCATAGCCGGTGTCGCGCTCAGCCAGATCGACAACGTCTCGCCCAATCTCGGTCGTGGCTACATCATCGATAGCTTCATGGTCGTCGTCTTCGGCGGTGTCGGCAATCTCTGGGGCACGCTGGTCGGCGCCTTCTCGCTCGGCATCGTCAACAAGTTCCTCGAACCTTATGCCGGAGCGGTGCTCGGCAAGATCGTCGTCCTGGTGCTGATCATCCTGTTTATCCAGAAACGCCCGCGCGGCTTGTTTGCGCTCAAGGGCAGGTCGGTGGAAGCATGATCACGGGACGTTTCTTTGCCGCCGGCGCCGATCGTCGCGTCGCCATCACCATCTTCGTCCTGCTGGCGGCCGCCATCGTCGTGCCGCTGCTCAACCTTGCGGTCTCGCCGACAAGTTCCTTCTACGTGCCGTCTTATATCGTGGCGCTCACCGGCAAATATCTCTGCTACGCACTGCTCGCCTTGGCGCTCGATCTCGTCTGGGGCTATTGCGGCATCCTCTCGCTCGGCCACGGCGCCTTCTTCGCGCTCGGCGGCTATGCGATGGGCATGTACCTGATGCGCCAGATCGGCTCGCGAGGCGTCTACGGCAATCCGCTGCTGCCCGACTTCATGGTGTTCCTGAACTACAAGGAATTGCCGTGGTTCTGGTATGGCTTCGACCATTTCTGGTTCGCGGCGGTCATGGTGCTTGCGGTGCCCGGCCTGCTCGCCTTCGTCTTCGGCTGGTTTGCGTTCCGCAGCCGCGTCACCGGCGTCTATCTGTCGATCATCACCCAGGCGATGACCTATGCGCTGCTGCTTGCCTTTTTCCGCAACGACATGGGTTTCGGCGGCAATAACGGCCTGACCGATTTCAAGGACATTCTAGGCTTCAACGTGCAGGCCGACATGACACGCTCGGCGCTTTTCGCGGCCAGCGCCGTCATGCTCGCGTTTGCCGTCTTCGTCACCTGGGCAATCGTCGGTTCCAAATACGGCAAGCTTTTGATGGCGGTGCGCGACGCCGAAAGCCGCACGCGCTTTCTCGGCTGGCGGGCAGAGAACGTCAAACTGTTCGCCTTCACCGTGTCGGCGGTGATGGCCGGCATCGCCGGTGCGCTTTACGTGCCGCAGGTCGGCATCATCAACCCTGGCGAGTTCGAGCCGTCCAATTCGATCGAGGTGGTGGTGTGGGCGGCCGTCGGCGGGCGCGGCACCATCGTCGGACCGATCATTGGCGCGCTTCTGGTCAATGCCGGTAAATCCTGGTTCACCGGCGTGCTGCCAGAGTTCTGGCTGTTTGCGCTGGGCGGCCTGTTTGTCGCCGTCACGCTGTTCCTGCCCAAGGGCATCATCGGCATGTGGGATTCCTGGCGCGGCAATGCCAAGGCGCTGCGGGCAGCCTCGATTGCCGAGGAAGCCGGCACCGATCCTGACACGCCGGTGCCGCCGAAAACCGATCGCTCGGCGGCGAGAAGGCCGGGCGACTGGTCGGCCTCCGGTGCCGAACCGCAGCCGGCGGAGTGATGGCCTGATGTCGAAGAGCAACACCATCCTCTATCTCGACGGCGTGTCGGTTTCCTTCGATGGTTTTCGCGCCATCAACAACCTGTCGCTGGTGCTCGACAAGGGCGAGATGCGGGCGATCATCGGCCCCAACGGCGCCGGCAAGACGACGATGATGGACATCGTCACCGGCAAGACGCGGCCCGACGCGGGCGAGGTCTTCTTCGACGGCGAGGTCGACCTGACTAAACACGACGAGGCCGAAATCGCCATGATGGGCATCGGCCGTAAATTCCAGAAGCCGACCGTCTTCGAAAGCCACACGATCGAGGACAATCTGATGCTGGCGCTGAAAGGCCCGCGCTCGATCTTCCCGGCACTGTTCCATCGTCGCTCGGCCGCGGAAGCGCGGCAGATCGACGACATTCTCGGCATCATCCGGCTTGGCGACAAGCGCGACGAACTCGCCGCCAATTTGAGCCATGGCCAAAAACAATGGCTCGAGATCGGCATGCTTTTGGCGCAGGATCCGAAGCTGCTGCTGGTCGACGAACCGGTTGCCGGCATGACAGACGCCGAGACTGAGGAAACCGCGCGGCTGCTTAGAGACATCGCGCGCGACCATTCGATCATCGTCGTCGAGCACGACATGCATTTCGTGCGCGAGCTCGGCGTCAAGGTTACCTGCCTGCACGAAGGCTCGGTACTTTCCGAGGGCTCGCTCGACTTCGTTTCGGCCGACGAGCGCGTCGTCGAAGTCTACCTGGGGAGATGAGCATGGTCTGGCGCGTTCCGTTCCATCATTTCGACCTTTCGTTTTTCAGGCGTTGGAGAAAGCGCTGACCATGCTCGAAGTCTCCAATGCCACGCTGCATTACGGCGCCGCCCAGGCGCTGCGCGGCGTCTCGCTAAAGGCCGGCGCCGGCAAGATCACCTGTGTGCTCGGCCGCAACGGCGTCGGCAAAACCAGTTTGATGAGATCGATCGTCGGCCATCACCGGCTGACGAGCGGAAGTGTTGCCTTCGAGGGGAAGGCGCTCGACCGGAGCGCGGCGTATGATCGCGCCCGGTCGGGCATCGCATTCGTGCCGCAGGGCAGGGAGATCTTTCCACTGCTTACGGTGCGGGAAAACCTCGAATCGGGATTCGCGCCGCTGAAGCGCGCCGACCGCAACATTCCCGGTCACGTCTTCGAGCTGTTTCCGGTGCTGAAGCAGATGCTCGCGCGCCGCGGCGGCGATCTGTCCGGCGGCCAGCAGCAGCAGCTTGCCATCGGCAGGGCACTGGTGATGCGGCCGAAACTGCTGGTGCTCGACGAGCCGACCGAAGGCATCCAGCCGTCGATCATCAAGGATATCGGCCGCGCCATCCGCTATCTGCGCGACCAAGCCGGCATTGCCGTGCTTTTGGTCGAACAATATCTCGATTTCTGCCGGGAATTGGCCGACGAGGTCAATATCATGGACCGCGGCCAGATCGTCCATACCGGCCCCGCCGAGGATCTCGACCGGGCGGACGTGCGGAAATTCCTGACCGTCTGAATTCTTATTGATTCTATTACTTTGCAACTCTGGCGCGCCGAAGATTGCGTGCTAGATTTTGCTTGGCCTTGGTGAGTCGGCCGCTTTCCGTACCAGTTCCAAATTGGCAGATCAGGGGAAGGCGCGGGCCGCTTGCGCGCAAGCCGCTCCCTCCAGCGATCTGTTGTCGTCCAACATTTCGGGTGCTTGGGAGCCAGGGCCAGACGATGGAGCGCTATGTCGAGGACTACCAGAAACGACGGCTCACGGAGCGTGTCGACATCATAACCGCCATCAATATTCTGAAATCGCAGGGATATGAACACGACGAACTTATCGCGGAGATCACCAAGGTCTTCTATGTCGATCTCGATGCTTTCAACGAGATCGTCAGGGTTGATCGGCGTCCGGACGAGCGCGCCGCATAGGCGGTAATCTAGGAGCCGGCCAGCCGGACCGCCGACAGCGGGGCGTCAGCCTGCGACCCGCTTCATCAGCGCGATGGCGCCGAATGGAGCGCGGACCTTGCCCTCGGTGATGAAGTAGACGAACACGTCGCGTGGCTTGACCGGCGCGTCGGTCGAAGGATCGGCGCGCGGCAGCTCGGCCGGTACCTTGCCCTGCGCCCAAGTCTTGGCGCGGGCCGCCCATTCGTCGAGCGCCTTGGGCGTATAGCAATCGGGATTGTCGTCGCTGCCGGTCTGCAGCCGCGCATAGATGAAATCGCCGGTGACGTCGGCAATCGCTGGATATTTAGCATGATCAGCAAAAACGATCGCGACCTTGTGCTTGCGTGCCAAGGCGGCGAACTCGGGCACGACGAAGCTGTCATTGCGCACCTCGACCGCGTGGCGCAGCGCAACGCCGTCCTGCTTCTCCGGCAATAGCTTGAGGAACGCCTCGAAGTCGTCCGGGTCGAACCGCTTGGTCGGCGCGAACTGCCACAGGATCGGCCCAAGCTTGTCGCCAAGTGCCGCGACGCCCGACCCGAGGAAGCGCATCACCGATTCGCCGGCCTCGCCGAGCACGCGGCGGTTGGTGACGAAGCGGTTGCCCTTCAGCGAATAGACGAAACCATCCGGCGCCTCGTTGGCCCATTTGACGAAGGTCGGCTCCTTGAAGCTCGAATAATAGGTGCCGTTGACCTCGATGGTCGGCACCTGCCGGCTGGCGTAATTCAGCTGCTTGGCCTTCGACAATTTGTCCGGGTAGAAGGACGTGTCCCAGGGCTCGAAGGTCCAGCCGCCCATGCCAGCGCGGATTGTTCCTGATTGAGTCATGGTAGTCCTCCCGGTTTGCAGAAAAAGGATCACGCGATGGCGGTCGTCTCGACGGCTTTCGCCATGTCGACGACCGTCCATCCTGGCCGATATGGATTGGGCCGGCGACCCGTTTCGCGAAAGCCGTAGGCCTTATACAACGAAACGTTCCGTTCCATTCTGGAATTGGTGTAGAGTCGGATTTCAGGCAAGCTCCACAGGCGCGTCTGTTGCTCGGCCCAGTCGAGCAGCGCTATGCCGAAACCCTTGCCTTGAAAGGCGGGCGCAACGGCGACGCTGAAGATCACTGTGTGGTCATCGTGCCGTTCGAGAACGATCAGGCCGGCCGGCTGTCCGTACTGCTCCGAAAGCCAGACCTCGCCGCGTTCTATGCGCGGCGCATAGTCCTCGGTGACGGGGATCGGCGGCGCTCCGAACAGGGCAGTGTAGGGCGCGTAGGCGTCGGTGGTGAGCGAGATCACCGTAGGGAGATCATCGGCCCGAGCGGCTCTCATGATCAAAACTGGCCCGCGCCGGCAGCGGCCGCAATCACCTTGTCCATGCCGGCGGCGATCGCAGCGACGGCATTGCGACTAGCGTCGCCCAAGCCGTGGCGTTCCGCCAGCCAGTGTGCGTCATTGTAGGAGAGCCAGACCGTGCCTTGCTCGTCCTCCCAAGCCAGCGCCTTGACCGGCAGATCGATGCCGGCAAGCTGCCGGTCCTGCATCAGTGGCGTACCGCCTTTGGGATTGCCGAAAATCAGGAGCTGGGTTGGACGCAGTGATGTTTCGACATTGCGCGCACCGGCGGCGTGGTCAATGCGGGCGAAGACCAGCAATCCTGCACGTTCCACAGTCTCGACCAGGCGATCGATGGTTTCGGCCACGCCGAAGCTGCTTTGGACCGTGATGAGACCGTTCTTTGCCATCACTCCGCCGCTTCGCGCTTGCCTCCGGGGCGCCGCTCCAGCAATTCCCTCAGGAACTGCCCGGTATAGCTGCGCTTTTCGCGAACGATGTCCTCCGGCGTGCCGGACGCCACCAGCTCGCCGCCGCCGTCACCACCTTCGGGGCCAAGATCGAGAACCCAGTCAGCGGTCTTGATCACCTCTAGATTGTGCTCGATGACGACGACCGTGTTGCCCTGGTCGACCAGCTCGTGCAGCACTTCAAGCAGCTTGGCGACATCGTGGAAATGCAGGCCGGTGGTCGGTTCGTCGAGGATGTAGAGCGTTTTGCCGGTTGCCTTGCGCGACAGTTCCTTGGCGAGCTTGATGCGCTGCGCTTCGCCGCCCGATAAAGTCGTCGCCTGCTGGCCAACATGGATGTAGCCGAGGCCGACCCGTTTCAGCGTCTCCAGCTTGTCGCGCACGCCGGGCACGGCGGCGAAGAAATCGACGCCTTCCTCGACCGTCATGTCGAGCACGTCGGCGATGGACTTGCCCTTGAACAGCACGTCGAGCGTCTCGCGGTTGTAGCGCTTGCCGTGGCAGACATCACAGGTGACATAGACGTCGGGCAGAAAATGCATCTCGATCTTGATGACGCCGTCGCCCTGGCAGGCCTCGCAGCGGCCGCCCTTGACGTTGAACGAGAAACGGCCCGGCTGGTAGCCGCGCGCCTTGGCCTCCGGCAGGCCGGCGAACCAGTCGCGGATCGGCGTGAAGGCGCCGGTATAGGTTGCAGGGTTGGAGCGCGGGGTGCGCCCGATCGGCGACTGGTCGATATCGATGACCTTGTCGAGGAATTCCAGCCCTTCGATGCGGTCGTGATCGGCAGGATGCTCACGCGAGCCCATGATGCGGCGTGACGCCGCCTTGAACAAGGTCTCGATCAGGAAGGTCGACTTGCCGCCGCCGGACACGCCGGTGACGGCGGTAAACGTGCCGAGCGGGATTTCAGCGGTGACGTTCTTCAGATTGTTGCCGCGCGCGCCGACGATCTTCAGCCGGCGGTTCTTTTTCGCCTCGCGCCGAACCGCAGGCGTCGCCACTTCGAGCTCGCCCGACAGATATTTGCCGGTGATCGAGGCGGGCGTCGCCATGATCTGCTGCGGTGTGCCCTGGGCGATGATGTGACCGCCATGGATGCCGGCGGCCGGGCCGATATCGACGACGTAGTCGGCATGCAGGATGGCATCCTCGTCGTGCTCGACGACGATGACCGTGTTGCCGATGTCGCGCAGATGCTTCAGCGTGTCGAGCAGGCGGGCATTGTCGCGCTGATGCAGGCCGATCGACGGCTCGTCGAGCACGTAGAGCACGCCGGTCAGGCCGGAGCCGATCTGCGAAGCGAGGCGGATGCGCTGGCTCTCGCCGCCCGACAGCGTGCCGGAGTTGCGCGACAGCGTCAGATAGTCGAGACCGACATCGTTGAGGAAGCGCAGCCGCTCGCGGATTTCCTTGAGCACGCGCACTGCGATCTCGTTCTGCTTGTCGTTAAGCGAAGCAGGCAAATCGGTGAACCACTGGTCAGCCTTGCGGATCGACAGCTCGGTGACCTCGCCAATGTGCTTGCCGGCGATCTTGACTGCGAGCGCCTCGGGCTTCAGCCGGTAGCCGCGGCAGGCCGGGCAGGGCGTGGCCGACATGAAGCGCTCGATCTCCTCGCGCATCCAGGCGGATTCGGTTTCCTTCCAGCGGCGCTCGAGATTGGGGATGACGCCCTCGAAGGTCTTGGTCGTCTTGTAGGAGCGCAGCCCGTCATCATACTGGAAGGCGATTTCGCGCTCGCCAGTGCCGTGCAGGATCGCTTGCTTTGCCTCTTCGCTCAAATCCTTGAACTTGTCGCCGAGCTTGAAGCCATAGGCAACGCCCAGCGCTTCCAGCGTCTGCGCATAATAGGGTGAGGTCGACTTCGCCCACGGGCTGACGGCGCCGGCACGCAGCGAGACATTCTCGTCGGGCACGACCAGGCTGGCGTCAATGGCGCGCTGGCTGCCGAGCCCGTCACAGGTCGGGCAGGCGCCGAACGGATTGTTGAACGAGAACAGCCTGGGCTCGATCTCGGGAATGGTGAAGCCGGACACCGGGCAGGCGAATTTTTCCGAGAACAGCATGCGCTCATGCGTCTCGTTCTTCGACTTGTTGACCGAATCCTCGCCGGTCTGGCTGGCGTCGAGCGGCTTGTCGGCAAATTCCGCCACCGCCAGCCCGTCGGCCAGCTTCAGCGCGGTCTCGATGGAATCGGCGAGCCGCGTCGCCAGATCGCCGCGCACGACGATGCGGTCGACGACGACGTCGATGTCGTGCTTGTACTTCTTGTCCAGCGCCGGCACGTCGGCGATCTCGTAGAAGACGCCGTCGACCTTGACGCGCTGAAAACCCTTTTTCTGCAGCTCGAGCAGTTCCTTGCGGTACTCGCCTTTGCGGCCGCGCACCATCGGTGCCAGGATGAACAGCCGGGTGCCCTCTTCGACCGCAAGCACCCGGTCGACCATCTGCGAAACCGTCTGGCTCTCGATCGGCAGGCCGGTGGCCGGCGAATAGGGGATGCCGACGCGGGCGAACAAAAGCCGCATATAATCGTAGATCTCGGTGACGGTGCCGACCGTCGAGCGCGGGTTCCTCGAGGTGGTCTTCTGCTCGATGGAGATGGCCGGCGACAGGCCGTCGATCTGGTCGACGTCCGGCTTCTGCATCATCTCGAGGAATTGCCGTGCGTAGGCCGAAAGGCTCTCGACATAGCGGCGCTGGCCTTCGGCATAGATGGTGTCGAAGGCAAGCGACGACTTGCCGGACCCCGACAGCCCGGTCATGACGATCAGGCTGTCACGCGGCAGGTCGAGATCGACATTCTTCAGATTGTGTTCGCGTGCCCCGCGAATGGAGAGATATTTATGGTCGGCCATCGCCGGTCGCCGCCTCAGAATCTGGAATTCGTGGGATGGGCGGGTTTTCCCGACCATCCCCTATGTAGGTAATTTCGCCGCCTTTTCGAGAGACGCCACAACTCTCGACCAAAGCGTTTAACCGCCTTTCGCGCGAACGGGCAAGCGGAAAGAACAAAGGCCGAACACGCTCCTGACAAAAGCTGCCCGTACAGCCGGCTTCACAAAGCGTCTCGCGATCACATTTTTCGGTAATCGGCTATTCAAGGTTGACGTCCATGCGTCACGGGGGCAGACTCCAAACGTCAACGAAGCCGGCCGTCTTTCGATGGCCTCGCGGCCTGGGGCTAGCCTGCGAGACGCCGCGGGTTATGCGATGAGCGCTTCGACGACGACAGTCACAATGAACAGAAGGAGTGCAGAGGCATGACTCCACCGGATAGTTCCTTGAGGCTCCACGTGTCGCTGGAGCCGCGGCAGGTATAAGTGGCCAGGTCAGGCGTTTTGCGCTATCTGCCAACGTTGACTTGCCGATCCCCACAACAATCAGAGACTGCTAGTCGGATCGTCGGCTGAATGCCGCGAAGCATCCGAAATAAAAAGCCGGCAGTACACTCCCGGCAATTTGGATTTTAGATCCAAGAAGCCCCGTCAGTTGCACAAGCAATGGCGGGGCTGTTCGTTTGAAGCGCACATTTGTGGTGCATACCAGGCGAACTTAGCGGCTGGGAGGCCTGATCCCGCCGGTGGCGACATCGATGGTGATGCTACCGGAAATCCGAACTTCGGTATCGCCGATCTTGAATGTGCCGTAGCCGCTGCTGGGAACCGCCCCGTCGGGCTCGGGCTGCAGCGCTGGCTCGGCGATGCGATAGTCGCTGGTCACACCGGGCAGGGCGCCCCTTTGCGCCGACGTCGAATTATCTTGGGCAAATGCCGTGCCCACCAGCATGTTCGTGCCCACAATGGCGGCAATGGCAAGGTATAGGCTGGGTGAACGGCTGGCGGTCATCACCTGACTATAGTGCGGCGATAGCGCCGAAGCCAGACCGGCGGCGCTGAAAGTTGCCGGCCCTTATATCGCTTCGAAGGTGCTTCACGCGGCCTGTTTGCGAGTGTCGAAAACATGGTCGACGAGGCCCCAATCCTTGGCCTCCTGCGCGGTCATGAAAAAGTCGCGGTCGAGCGTGCGTTCCACTTCTTTGTAGGTGCGGCCGCAATGCTGGGCGTAAAGATCGGTCATGCGCCGCTTGGTGCGAAGGATGCCCTCGGCATGGCGCTGGATGTCGGAGGCCTGGCCCTGGAAACCGCCGAGAGGCTGATGCAGCACGATGCTGGCGTTGGGCAATGCGATGCGCCGCCCCGGCGTGCCCGCCATCAAGAGGAACGAGGCCATCGAGGCGGCGAAGCCCATACAAACGGTGGAGACCGGGCAGCTGATGTACTGCATCGTGTCGTAGATGGCGAAACCGCTGGTCACCACGCCGCCCGGCGAGTTGATGTAGAGCGAGACCTCCTTGTCGGGATTGTCGGATTCCAGCGACAGAAGCTGGGCGCAGACCAGCGCCGAGGTGCCGTCGTCGATCGGGCCGTTGATGAAGACGATGCGCTCGCGCAGCAGCCGCGAAAATATGTCGAAGGCGCGTTCGCCGCGGCTCGACTGCTCGATCACCATCGGCACCAGATTGGCAAGGCCGCTCATCGTTTCTCTCCGTTGACTATTGTCGTTCAGGCCGCGCGCAGGAAGAGGCGCGGGATGTTGGCGGCGATCTGCTTGTGCCTGGGATTGCGCGCTTCAAACGAAAGCCGACAGCCGGCGCCTGCCATCGCGATCTCCGGCATCGCTGCCCGAGCAAAACCATCATGGACGATGCGCAGATGCGTGCCGCCGGAAACGGTGCGATCGAGCGTAAAGGTGACGATGCTGTCCACCGGGCTGTCGTCCATTGGGCTGTCCACCGGGCTGCCGTGCGGCGCCTGCGTATCGCCGGGCGCCGGCCGTTCCCGCCAGGAATAGCGCAGCAGCCGTCCGGGATCGGCGTCGAGGATTTCGCATTCGATCGGCGCCTCCGGCGCTTTAAAGGCAAAGCGGCTACCGATCTTTGGTTCAATGTCGTTCGGCATCATCCAGGCCGCGAGCAGGTCCGGCACCGTCAGCGCCCGCCACACCTTTTCCGGCGGCTCCGGCAGCTCGCACTCGAACTCGATCTTGTCTGCCGCCATTTCCGCGCGTTCTTTGCCTCGGCTGGTCATTGGTCCATGTCCTTCAAAACCGTCTTGAGCCTTTCGATGCGCTCTGGCCAGAACGCGCGGTAGCGTTCGATCCAGCCGAGCAGTGGCGCAAGCCCCTTCGGATCGGCGCGGTAATAGGCGTTGCGACCGGCCCGGCGCTCGACCACGAGGCCGGCGCCGCGCAGCACGGCGAGGTGTTGCGATACCGCCGGCTGCGATACCGGCATGCCAGTGCGCAGTTCCGACACCGTCATCTCGCCGCCGGCGAGCCGCTCATAGACGGCGCGACGCGTCGGATCGGCCAGTGCCCGAAAAATCTCTGCTTCGATCATGTCAAAAGCATAAGTCGATACTTATCGGTTTGGCAAGCCGTGTTTTTAAGACAGGCGGTGTTTTTTAAGACGGGCGAGGTTTTACAAACTCGCTGGAAGCCAGCGTCTCACCATGTCAGGGGATCCGTTGAACGTCGCCTCGAAAACTGGTGACGCGAGCACGGCATGGATATGAAGCATTTCGGAGCCGACGTTTCGGAAGCCATGTCGCCTGCGCGCGGCAACAACAAGCGACTGTCCGGCAGTCAAGACGACATGCTCTTCGTCGATCCACATCTCGGCCTTGCCAGCGATGACGGTAAGCACTTCCTCGACCGGGTGCCAATGTGTCGGGGCGCCAACCGCTGGTTCGACCCATTGTTCGAATATGCAAAGTTGAGTTGCGCCGTTGCGGGCCGAGACATGCATTCGGGTCTTTACCCCCGCCCGCCATTCTTCTTGCGGCTGATCGTCATGCGCGACCGTCTTCATGCGTTCGCCTCGATCCCATGGTCTGTGGAAATTCGACGCCAAGACACTACTTCTTACTGACAACTATTGACAGTGCAGGGCCTGTACTATAGAACGAAAAGAGAACAAAAACGTTGTGGGAAAAGGCAGCGACGGCAGGCAGGGCTTATCCATAGCCTGTAAGGTGCAGCGACAGAAATCTGGTTTCGGATGAGCGCGGAGAAGTATCATGGCGGGTAGCGTCAACAAGGTCATTCTGGTGGGCAACCTCGGGGCGGACCCTGAAATCCGCCGCCTGAATTCGGGTGACCCGGTTGTCAACATCCGCATCGCGACGTCGGAAAGCTGGCGCGACAAGACGTCCGGAGAGCGCAAGGAAAAGACCGAGTGGCACAATGTCGTGATCTTCAACGATCAGATCGCCAAGGTGGCCGAGCAGTATCTGAAGAAGGGCATGAAAGTCTACGTCGAGGGCCAGTTGCAGACGCGCAAGTGGCAGGACCAAACCGGCAATGACCGCTATACGACCGAAATCGTGCTGCAGAAATTCCGCGGCGAGCTGCAGATGCTCGATGCACGGGGCGAGGGCGGCGGCCAGGTCGGCAACTATGCCGGTGGTGGTGCCAGCCGCGGGTCCGATTTCGGCCAGTCCGGCCCGGGCGAAAGTTTCAATCGCGGTGGCGCCAACAAGGGCACCGGCGGTGGTTCGTCGCGCGAACTGGACGACGAAATCCCGTTCTGATTTCTCGGGGCGGACTGCCCTTGCGGCGAAAAGCGCCAGCACCTTGGCCACGAAATGGCGTCCCGAAAATCTGTCTTGGATTTTCGGGACGTTGTGCGTTTGAGCGGTGAAAGGACGGATCAGTGAAAGCAAGGGTCAAATGGGTCGAGGAGCGCACTTTCGTCGGCGAGTCCGCCAGTGGGCACAAGCTGGTGCTAGGCACTGCGTTCGGGCCGGAGGGCAAGACGCCGGGGCCGAGCCCAATGGAGCTGGTGCTGATCGGCACCGGCGGCTGTTCGGCTTATGACGTGGTCCATATCCTGGAAAAGGGGCGCGAGGCGGTCGAAGATTGCGTCGTCGAACTCGATGCCGACCGTGCAGAAGCCGATCCCAAGGTGTTCACCCGCATCCACATGCATTTCGTCGTCAAAGGCCGGGCGCTGTCGCACGACAAGGTAAAGCGCGCGATCGAGCTTTCGATCGAGAAATACTGCTCGGCCTCGGCAATGATGGCCAAGACCGCCGTGATCACCCATGACTTCGAAGTGATCGAGACGGCGAAGTAGGGCGGTTCCTACGTCGCCATCAGTGCCTTGATGCCGTCGGCGACGAACTGCACGGCGAGCGCCGCCAGTATGACGCCAAGCAGCCGCGTGAGGATCGAACGGCCGGTCTGGCCGAGGATACGGTCGATGCGCTCTGACAGCACGAACACCAGGTAGGTGATGACAAGGCAGATCGCGATGATGCCGACAAGTGCTGTCTGCGCGCTAAAACCCTGAAACGAGCTTGAGAGCAGGACGGTCGCCGAAATCGCGCCGGGACCCGCAATAAGCGGGATCGCCAGCGGAAAGGCGGCGATGTTGTGGATCATGTCCCTGGTGATGGCGACATCGCCGATCTTCTCCTTGCGGTCCTGCCGGCGCTCGAACACCATTTCGAAGGCGATGAAGAACAGCAGAAAGCCGCCGGCGACGCGGAAGGCCGGCAGGGTGATGCCGAAGACTGACAGGATCGACGCCCCGGCGACTGCGAACAACGCCATCACCAGGAAGGCGATGACCGAGGCGCGCACGGAGACCTGGTTGCGCTCCTCGCGGTTCATGCCGCGGGTCACGGCGAGGAAGAGCGGCGCCAGGCCGGGCGGATCGATCGTCACCAGTATGGTGACGAAGGCGTTGAACAGGCTGTCGAAGCTCGGCATGCTGACCCTCCCCGCCGGCAATGCCGGATAACGGGATTGGTAGAGCAAAGCGGTGCCAGTGGAAACCGTGCGGATCAGGGGCTGGCGGCGCGCCGCGCCAGAAACTCGACTTCGACACACCAGGTGGCGCCGTCGTCATATGAGCGCTCGCCCAGCCAGCGGAAGGAATCTCCGGTGATCCGGGAAAAGCTCCAGCGTACCGAAGCGCCGGTGCCGTCTGCGCCCAATTGGACGATCGTGTCGCCTTCGACGCGGCCCAGCTGGCGGCTGTAATACTGGTTGCGCGGGTCGCTCCAGAAGATGTGCCAGGCGTCGACGCCTGAGTCATAGACGCGCAACGTCGTACCATAGAAGGTCCATTTGCCGAGCGACGGCGAGGGGCCGGCGTCGCGAGCGGGCAGGATCCATACGTCCTGGATCGCGCGGCCCTCGAGCACCCAGCCGAAATGCACTTCGCCGCGCCCGGTCAGCACCTGGCCGTCCTCGAGATGGCGCGTGGCGTCGAACGTCCAGGCGCCGACGAAGCGGCCATAAAGGTTCAGTTTCTCGGCAAGGGCCGGTACGGGCCCATCGCTGTGCAGGGCCTTGGCAAAGGAATTGGACATGGCTTCGCTCTCATCTTGTCAGGAGACCGGTAAGCATAGAGGCCGACCGGGGTTCTGCGCTTGGGAAAAATTGCTATGTTTCGGCGATGACGACGAGCGCGCATAGGCTGGCGTCGGGCCGAGGCTGGCAGGTGTTGGATGTCGTCTGCACCGCTAGTGCCGCCGACAGGCCATTCGAGGAGGAGCATCGGGATTTCTGCGTCGCCGCCGTGACCAGCGGCACGTTCCGCTATCGTGCGCGCCAGGGCACGGCGATGCTGGCGCCGGGCGCGCTCCTGCTCGGCAATCCCGGCACCTGCTACGAATGCGGGCATGAGCATGGCACCGGCGACCGCTGCCTCTCCTTCCATTTCGGACTGGCCTATATGGAGCGGATCGTCGCCGACGCGGGCGCAAAGCAGCTTGATTTCAGCATGCCGCGCCTGCCGCCTTTGTCGGCGCTGGTGCCGCTGCTCGCCGAAGCGGAGGCGGCGCGCGAGATGGCCGACACCGGCGCGTTCGAGGAACTCGCCCTGCGCATTGCCGGCGCAGCCGTGACAGCGGCTTGCGGCGATACGGATCGGGGACGGGCGCCAAGTCGCCGTGACCAGAAGCGTGTCGCCGAAGCGGTGCGCCGCATCGAAATCGATGCCGACCGGCCGATCTCGCTTGCCGAACTCGCCGACGAGACCGCCACCAGCCCTTACCATTTCCTGCGCACCTTCCGGCACGTTGCCGGCATGACGCCCTATCAGTTCCTGCTGAGAGCGCGGCTGCACAGGGCAGCCGTGCGGCTGCGGACGTCAGATCAGGCGATCTCGGCGATCGCCTTTGCGGCGGGATTCAACGATCTATCAACCTTCAACCGCCGTTTCCGGCGGCTGATGGGCGAGACGCCGGGAACTTATCGCGCCCGCCGGCGACGCTCGTGAAAGGGTGCCACGGCCATATCGTCGCAATTGGTGTATCCTTTTGAATTTGCCGCTAAAAACGACACTGGAAAACTGCCGCGATTATTGGAGTTTCGGGCCGGCTTCCTATATAAGCACCAAGTGATTCCTGATTAGATTGTGATCCGATTTGACCGACCAAAAGACACCGCGCGGCGCCGACGGCGGCCCCACCGGCATCGAGCCGATATCCATCATCGAGGAGATGCAGCGCTCCTATCTCGATTACGCCATGAGCGTAATCGTCAGCCGTGCGCTGCCGGACGTGCGCGACGGCCTCAAGCCGGTGCATCGCCGCATCCTCTACGCCGCCTATGAGAGCGGCTATCACTGGAACCGCAAATATGTGAAATCGGCACGCCCGGTCGCCGACGTGATGGGTAAATACCATCCGCATGGCGACGCCTCGATCTATGACGCTTTGGTGCGCATGGCGCAGGATTGGTCGCTGCGCGTTCCGCTGATCGACGGGCAGGGCAATTTCGGCTCGATCGACGGCGATCCGCCGGCGGCGATGCGCTACACGGAATCGCGGCTGACCAAGGTCGCGCATGAGTTGCTGGAAGACATCGACAAGGACACCGTCGATTTCCAGGACACTTACGATGCGTCGGGCAGCGAACCGAAAGTCCTGCCGGCGCGCTTCCCGAACCTGTTGGTCAACGGCTCCGGCGGTATCGCCGTCGGCATGGCCACCAACATCCCGCCGCACAATCTGGGCGAGGTCTGCAACGGCGCCATTGCCCTCATCGACAATCCGGCGATCGACCTGCCGGCGCTGATGGAGATCATTCCTGGACCGGATTTCCCGACCGGCGGCATCGTGCTTGGCCGCTCCGGCATCTACAGCGCCTATTCGACAGGCCGCGGTTCCATCGTCATGCGCGGCCGCGTCAACGTCGAGCCACGCGGCAACGACCGTGAATCGATTGTCATCACCGAGGTTCCCTACCAGGTGAACAAGGCGTCGATGATCGAGAAGATGGCCGAGCTGGTGCGCGATAAGCGCATCGAGGGCATTTCCGACATTCGCGACGAGAGCGACCGCCAGGGTTACCGCGTCGTTATCGAACTGAAGCGCGACGCCGTCGCCGATGTCATCCTCAACCAGCTTTACCGCTTCACCCCGCTGCAGACGTCCTTCGGCGCCAATATGGTGGCGCTGAACGGCGGCAAGCCGGAATTGCTGACGCTGACCGACATGCTGAAGGCGTTCGTCGCCTTCCGTGAGGAGGTGATCAGCCGGCGCACGAAATTCCTGCTGCGCAAGGCGCGCGACCGCGCCCATGTGCTGGTCGGCCTTGCCATTGCTGTTGCCAACATCGATGAAGTCATCAAGCTGATCCGCACGGCGCCGGACCCGCAGACGGCGCGCGAGCAGTTGATGGAGCGGCGCTGGCCTTCGGGCGACGTGGAATCGCTGATTCTGTTGATCGACGATCCGCGCCATCGCATCAACGAGGACGGAACCTACAATCTCTCCGAGGAGCAGGCCCGCGCCATCCTCGAACTGCGCCTGCAGCGCCTGACCGCGCTCGGCCGCGACGAGATCGCGGACGAGCTGAATACGATCGGCGACGAGATCAAGGATTACCTGGACATCCTGTCGTCCCGCGCCCGCATCCAGCAGATCGTCAAGGACGAACTCATCGCCGTGCGCGACGAGTTCGGCACACCGCGCCGCACCGAGCTCGCCGAGGGCGGGGCCGACATGGAAGACGAGGACCTCATCCAGCGCGAGGACATGGTCGTCACCGTCAGCCATTCCGGCTACATCAAGCGCGTGCCGCTGTCGCTCTACCGGGCACAGCGCCGCGGCGGCAAGGGCCGCTCCGGCATGTCGACCAAGGACGAGGATTTCGTCACCCGGCTGTTCGTCGCCAACACGCACACGCCGGTGCTGTTCTTCTCCTCACGCGGTATCGTCTACAAGGAAAAGGTCTGGCGCCTCCCGATCGGCAACCCGCAATCGCGCGGTAAGGCGCTGATCAACATGCTGCCGCTCGAACAGGGCGAGCGCATCACCACCATCATGCCGCTGCCGGAGGATGAGACGAGCTGGGGCGAGCTCGACGTGATGTTCGCCACCACGCGCGGCACGGTGCGTCGCAACAAGCTTTCGGACTTCGTCCAGGTCAACCGCAACGGCAAGATCGCCATGAAGCTGGACGAGGAAGGCGACGAGATCCTCGGCGTCGAAACCTGCACCGACAATGACGACGTGCTTTTGACGGCAAGTTCCGGCCAGTGCATTCGCTTTTCGGTCAGCGACGTACGCGTCTTCCAGAGCCGCAATTCGGTCGGTGTACGCGGCATAGCCATGGCCGATGGCGACCGGGTGATCTCGATGGCGGTGATCGAGCATGTCGATGCGCCGCCGGCCGAGCGGGCCGCCTACCTCAAGCGGGTGGTGGCTGAACGCCGGCTTGTCGTCGACATTGCCGCCGGTGAGGAGGAAGAAATCCAGCTTACCAATGAGGAGGTCGGCGAAGAGGCGGAGCTTTCCGACGAGCGCTACGAATTCCTCAAGGCACATGAGCAGTTCGTGCTGACGGTTACGGAATATGGCTACGGCAAGCGTTCGTCGTCCTACGATTTCCGTCTGACCGGCCGTGGCGGCAAGGGTATCCGCGCCACCGACGTGTCGAAAACGGCCGAAATCGGCCGCCTGGTGGCGACTTTCCCGGTCGGCAATGACGATCAGATCATGCTGGTTTCGGATGGCGGCACCGTCATCCGCGTCCCGGTCAACGGCATTCGTTTTGCCAGCCGCGCCACCAAGGGCGTTACGATCTTTAATACCGCAGAGGGCGAGAAGGTCGTTTCGGTGGAGCGGATTTCAGAGCCGCAAGCCGACGAAGAGATCGAAGAGAGTGTCGATGCTGAAGGTGGCGCTGCTACCGATGCCGAAGGTGGGGAGCCTGACACTACCGTCGAGTGAGTTTGCCGCGACGGCGCCAGCCCTATGGGCCGGCGTTCTCAAGAAACCCCAGCAATCTAGAAGTGGCGATAAGGCTTGCGGATGCCGAAGCCTTCGAACCGTTTGGTATTGGCCTTGGCGCGGACTCGCTGTGCTTCCTGATGCAACCCGAATACGGTAGCGATCAGCATGGCGACGGTCATTGCGGTGGCGAGCATGTAGATCAGCATGTGCGTGTTCTCCTGCGCCTAACAACGGTTAGATGGGTGTTTGGTTTCATCTTTCGAAGCTGCAACTTAGTGAACACTGCGTGAAGCCGTTGTGAGCGGCACATTCATCTGTCGTTCACGTCGGCCAAAAGGTTCATGGGGCGGGCCTGCCGATCGGATTTGCCTTTAGGGGAGAGGCTCGCTAGAAGCACCTGCCATGACCGAACGCATCGCCCTTTATGCCGGCTCTTTCGACCCGCTGACCAACGGCCATCTCGACGTGCTGAAGGCGTCGCTGGCCGTGGCGGACACCATCTATGCGGCGATCGGCATCCATCCCGGCAAGAAGCCATTGTTTTCCTTCGAGGAACGGGTCGATCTGATCGAAACGGCAACGAAGGCGGAATTCGGCAGCGACGGTGCGCGCATCAAAGTGGTCGCCTTCGACGGTCTGGTCATCGACGCGGCCAGGAAGCATGGCGCCTCGATCATGATCCGCGGCCTGCGCGACGGCACCGATCTCGACTACGAGATGCAGATGGCCGGCATGAACGAGACCATGGCGCCTGAGCTGCAGACGGTCTTCCTGCCCGCCAGCCCCTCGGTGCGCACCATTACCGCCACACTTGTGCGCCAGATAGCTTCGATGGGAGGCGACATCCGCCACTTCGTGCCGGCGGCCGTGGCCGGCGCGCTCACCGCCAAATTCGCGAAATAAATGCATGTCGCTCAAAAGTGGAGCCCGGTTTTGGGTAACGACATGCATGAACGAAGATATTCGGAGAAAGATCCCATGCAGCTGAAAAAGCTTGCCTTCTTGCTTGCCGTGCTTGCCGGTCTTGTGACGGCATCCGTGTCGGCCTTTGCCGCCGATCCGGAAAACACCATGATCGTAACGCTGAAGGACGGCGACGTGACCGTCGCGCTGAGGCCCGACCTTGCGCCGAAGCACGTCGCGCAGATCAAAAAGCTGGTGCGCCAGGGCGCCTACGACAACGTCGCCTTCCACCGCGTCATCGACGGCTTCATGGCGCAGACCGGCGACGTCAAGTTCGGCAATATGAAGAGCGGCTTCAATGCCGACGCCGTCGGCACCGGCGGTTCCGATCTTCCCGACCTGCCGGCCGAATTCTCCAGCACCGAGCACTACCAGCGCGGCGTGGTCGGCATGGCCCGCTCCGACGATCCGAATTCCGCCAATTCGCAATTCTTCATCATGTTCGCGCCGGCACCGCCGCTCGACGGCCAGTACACCATCGTCGGCAATGTCGTCAGCGGCATGGAGCTGGTGGACCACATCAAGAAAGGCGAAGCGGCGCAGAACGGGACGGTGACCGACCCCGATCGCATGATCAAGGTGCGTATCGCCGCTGACGGCAAGTAAACCCAAGTTTCAAAAGGATATTCTGACATGGCCGAGATCAAGGACCGCGAGAACGCGCTTATCATGGACACGACCAAGGGCAAGGTCGTCATTGAATTGTTCCCAGACCTGGCGCCCGGCCATGTCGGCCGCATCAAGGAGCTGGCGCGCGAAGGCGCCTATGACGGCGTAGTCTTCCACCGCGTCATCGACGGCTTCATGGCGCAGACCGGTGACGTGAAATTCGGCAATTCCAATAAGCCGTCTTTCGCGCCGACCCGCGCCGGTACGGGCGGTTCCGACAAGCCCGACTTGAAGGCCGAGTTCTCCAACGCCAACCACGGCCGCGGCACCTGCTCGATGGCGCGCTCGCAGAACCCGAACTCGGCCAATTCGCAGTTCTTCATCTGCTTCGACGATGCCGCCTTCCTCAACCGCCAGTACACGGTGTGGGGCCAGGTCATCGAAGGCATGGACAATGTCGACAAGATCAAGCGCGGCGAACCGGTGCAGGATCCCGACAAGATCGTGTCGCTCAAGGTCGCGGCCGACGTGAAATGACCAGCCGGGCTGTCGCGGCCATCGCATTTGTGCTCGTCGCGGCGGCCACTCCGGCGGTGGCGACGGAATCGATCGTTTGCAGCGCCGACGGCGGCGCGGCATCGATCGACGTGTTGATGGGACACACAGCCGTCATTGCAGTGGCGCGCGTGTGGCTGGATGCCGGCGGCAAGACATGGACCACGGACGGCCAGCCGGGTTCAACGAAAGTCATCGTCGGACAGGCATTCGAGGACGACGAGCGTATGCTGATCGATCTCACTGATGAGGGCCTCAGCTCGATCGTCGCCAGATTGCGGCTGGTCAAGGCCAGCGAGCAGTCCAGTTTCGCGATGGGCGGCACATTGAGCATAGACGGTGTCGGCGCCTGGGCGGTGACCTGCCCGGAACCTTGAGGCGGGGATTTCTTGCGCGTCGACCTTTTTGACTTCGATCTGCCGGAGGAGCGCATCGCGCTTCGCCCAGCCGAGCCGCGCGACAGTGCCAGAATGCTGGTGGTCAGGCCGGGCGCGGGGCTCGAGGACATGACCGTGCGCGACCTGCCGTCCCTGCTCAAGGCTGGTGATGTGCTGGTTTTCAACGACACCAAGGTCATTCCTGCGCAGCTGAAAGGCATCAGGCGGCGCGGCGAGGCAGCGGCGCAGGTCGAAGCCACGCTGCACATGCGGACGGCGCCCGACCGGTGGCTCGCCTTCATGCGGCCGGGCAAGCGCGTCGCCGCCGGCGATCGCATCCATTTCGGTCATGATGCCAATTCCTGCTTTCTCGGCCAGCTCGACGCGACCGTGATCGAGAAGGGTGAAGGTGGCGAGGTGCTGCTCGGCTTCGACCTGTCGGGTCCGTTCCTCGATGAGGCTCAGCACGCCGTCGGCCACATCCCGCTGCCGCCCTACATCGCCTCCAAGCGTGACGACGACGAGCGCGACCGCAGCGATTACCAGACCATCTATGCCAGGGAGGAGGGCGCCGTGGCCGCGCCGACGGCGGGGCTGCATTTCACGCCGGAGCTGTTTGCCGCGCTCGACGCCAATGGCATCGAGCGCCGTTTCGTCACGCTGCATGTCGGCGCCGGCACGTTTTTGCCGGTGAAGGCGGACGACACCGCCGACCACAAGATGCACGCCGAAACCGGTTCGGTCAGCCCGGAAACCGCCGAGGCGCTGAATGCGGCGAGAGCAAAAGGAGGGCGCATTATCGCTGTCGGCACGACATCGCTGCGTTTGTTGGAGAGCGCGGCTGGCAAGGACGGCAGGCTGGCCGCATGGTCAGGCCCGACCGACATCTTCATCACGCCCGGCTATCGCTTCAAGACCGCCGACATGCTGATGACCAATTTCCATCTGCCGCGTTCGACGCTGTTCATGCTGGTTTCGGCCTTCTGCGGTTTGCAGACGATGCACGCGGCCTATGCGCATGCCATTGAGAACCGCTACAGGTTCTATTCCTATGGAGACGCAAGTCTTCTGTTCAGGGAGGATAACGATGGACGATGACCTGGAAACTTTCGGCCGCGAAGCCTTGCTCGCCGAGGTCAGGAAACTGCGCGCCGGCATCCGCCAACACCGCGACGCCACCGGCCATGATCTGTGCTGGCATCACCCCGACCTCTGGTCGCTTTTACCCGAAAAGACCGAGCCGGCGATTGCCGTGCCGCCCTGGCCGAAATTCATGCGCGGCTGCATCCGCTACCGGCAATCGCTCGATAAGCAGGCTCCGGACGCGCTGGTATTCGACAAAGAGTTCGATGGCTAGGGAATTCAATGACTAACGCATTCAATGACTAACGCATTCACCTTCAAGGTGCTGGCGACCGACGGCAGGGCGCGGCGTGGTGTAATCACCATGCCGCGCGGCGAAATCCGCACGCCTGCCTTCATGCCGGTCGGCACCGGCGGCACGGTGAAAGCCATGTATATGGATCAGGTGCGCGGTGTCGGCTCGGACATCATCCTTGGCAATACCTACCACCTGATGCTGAGACCCGGCGCCGAGCGCGTGGCTCGGCTCGGCGGCCTGCATGAATTCGCCCGCTGGCCCTATCCGATCCTCACCGACAGCGGCGGCTTCCAGGTGATGTCGCTGTCGAAGCTGAGGAAACTGACCGAGAACGGCGTGACCTTTCGTTCGCATATCGACGGCGGCGCCTACGAGATGTCGCCGGAGCGTTCCATCGAGATCCAGGGGCTGCTCGATTCAGACATCCAGATGCAACTCGACGAGTGCACGGCGCTGCCGGCCAAGGAAAAAGAGATCGAGCGTGCCATGGAGTTGTCGTTGCGCTGGGCCGAGCGCTGCAAGACGGCGTTCGGCGAGCAGCCCGGCAAGGCGATGTTCGGCATTGTGCAAGGCGGCGATATACCGGACCTGCGGCTGCGCTCGGCGCAGGCGCTGAAGGCGATGGAGCTGAAGGGCTACGCGGTCGGCGGGTTGGCCGTCGGCGAGCCGCAAGCGGTGATGCTGGAGATGCTCGACATCACTTGCCCGGAGTTGCCGGCTGACCGGCCGCGGTACCTGATGGGTGTCGGTACGCCGGACGACATCTTGAAGTCGGTGGCGCGCGGCATCGACATGTTCGACTGCGTGATGCCGACGCGGGCAGGGCGGCATGGCCTTGCCTATACACGGCGCGGCAAGGTCAATCTGCGCAACGCCCGCCATGCCGACGATCCGCGCCCGCTCGATGAGGAAAGCGACTGCCCGGCCGCACGCGACTATTCGCGCGCCTATCTGCACCACCTGGTGCGCTCGCAAGAGGCGCTCGGGGCGATGCTCCTGACCTGGAACAATCTGTCCTACTACCAGCAGCTGATGCGCGACGTTCGCGAAGCGATCGGGGCTGGCAGGTTCGCCGGACAAGCTGAGATCATCACGCAGCAATGGGCAAACGGTGACCTCCCCGTCCGGTAGGCGTGCTCGCCAGGAATCCGGCTCCAGGGAGGAGTCGCACCTGCCATGAACTGTTTTGAAACGTCTGCCTAATAAGCATTGCCGGACGACATCGGGCGAGGATCAAGAACCTGTTCGTTTCGGGGCAAGTTTCAGTTCCTGGCACGACGGTGCGGACGAATGGCAGCGCCGAGCCTTCGCCTTCGCCCTCCGTGGCGGTCCAGCAATGGACGGCGGGGTCGTTGCTTGCCGTTCTGGTCATCGCCGTGACCGGCTTGGTTTTGCGCTTGCTTGGCGCGCGCGGCGACCTTTGGCTGGACGAGATCTGGAGCTTTGCGCTGATTGAGCCGCTGACCTCGATCGACCAGATATTCTGGCGCGTCAATCACGACAACAATCATTTCCTCAACTCGGTCTATCTCTATCTCATCGGCCCCGACGCTTCGCCTTTGATCCAGCGAGGCCTGTCGATAGCACTAGGTGTTGCCACGACAGTTGCGGCGGCAGCGACCGCCGCACCGCACGGACGACGGGCGATGATTGCCACAAGCCTGTTGTTTGCCGTGAGCTATCCGATGGTGCACTACGGCTCGGAGGCGCGTGGCTATGCCGGCCTTGTGCTCGTCACGCTGCTTTCGGTGGTTTTTCTGGAGCGCCGGCTCGACAACAAACGGTTGTCTGGCACGGCCTTGGCAGCGGCGATCCTTTTCGGGTTCCTATGCCATCTCACCATGATCGGAATGGTGGCAGTCCTCGCAATCTGGACCGCGTGGCTCGCCTGGCAGCGTACGGCGAGGGTCAGCCGTGTCGTTGCGGATCTGGCGTCGATCTTCCTGCCGGCCTTGCTTGCCGTGCTGCCGCTGGCTGCCTGCGTGTTTATCGGCGGCAGGCTGTTCGGCTTCAGTGTCGGTGGTGTTTCGCCGTTCTCGATTGCCGCCTTCGCGCAGGGCTATGGCGGAATGATCCGCTCTCTGTTCGGGCTGCCCCCCTGGTTCGGCGACTGGCCGTATATCGTTGCCGCCTGCGGTCTTGTTGGCCTCTCCGCTGGTGTCTGGTGCGATCGCCGGGCCAGCCTCTATGTCATCGGGATTATCGGACTGCCTTTGCTCATGGCGGCGACACATCTGCCCAATCTCGAGTTTCCGCGCTATTTCATCATCAGCGGAACATTGCTGCTGCTCTGGGCCGGCGAGATGATCGGTCGCGGCTTGGCTGCTCGCGGGACTGCCAGGCTATTTGCGGTGGGAGCACTGGCGATCGTGGTGAGTGGAAGCATTTCGTCGCTGCTCCAATTCTATCAGTACGGACGCGGCTCGTACGCTGCTATGGTCGATGAAATGACCAGGAACGGCGCTGCCGCCTATGCGAGCAACAGTGATTTCCGCACCGCCATGGTCGTCGATTATTCTGCGGCGCGGACGGATCGTCGGGCTTGGCTGGTTCCGGAAAACAGGATGTGCGCCGACCGGCCGGCTTGGCTGATCCTCGAGGGGGATGTGGACAAGCAAGCCGAACATGTTGAACCGACGGCCGCATGCGCTTTGGCGTATGAACGGGCCGACGCGTCGAGACACTGGGGGTTTTCAGGCCTGAGCTGGACGCTCTACCGGCGACAGGATTGAGACAACTTTGCCCTCCTCAAGCACCCTCAGGTGCTGAGCGACGTGGACGCGCGCAGGCTGCAGCCGGTGATCCGAAAGCTGCCGTCAGGCTGTAGTTCGAGCGTGTAGACCGCCTCATAGTCCTTGCCATCCGGGCCGACGATCAGCACCTGCTGGATGATCGAGGTCGGGCTCGTCTCGCGAACCTTGCCGAAGGAGTAGGTCTGCGGTTGGCGCACCGGCGGGTAGCCGTTGGTCACCATGTTCATGAAGGTATCGACAGTTGGAAAGATGCGTTTCACATTTGGTGCGGCAAAGCTGTAGGCCGTCGCTCCGTCGTTGGCGATGAAGGCCTTCAATTGACCATCGATGACCGTTTGCGCCGCCTTGACTTCGGCGTCGCCAGCAAAGGCCTGGGATGCGAAAATGAATGGAACGACTGCGAATGCGAAAAACGCGCGGCGCATGGCCTGTCTCCGTTGTCCCTGAGAAATCGCTGTCCGAGGTACATGATACTATACGCTTTGCAGTGCTCGAGGGTTTCAGCCGAGCGCAAACATTCGGCGCCGCGAGTTGTGTCCAGACCGAGAAAGCATTGTCGAGGCTAGAACAGCCTGAGCGATGGCCGATGCTTGAAAGCCGGGCGGCAGTCTGCCACAAGGGCCGCTCGATTTTACCTAGAGCGTGCGATGTTGGGCAGGACCAGGCAATGAAAGCATTTTTCGTGCAGATAAAGTGCGATCTGGGCAAGGCCTATGACGTTGCCAGCGCCCTGGCCGATGCCGAGATCGCTTCCGAAATCTACTCGACAGCCGGAAACTACGACCTGCTCGCCAAATTCTATGTCGACGACGAGGAAGACATCGGCCACTTCGTCAACGAGAAAGTGCAGATTCTTCCCGGCATCAAAGACACGTTCACGGTCGTCACCTTTCGCGCGTTTTGATCCGCATCCGGCATCTGCCCGGACACGAAGCAAAGCCTGACTACGGCCCTATCGGCACTGCCTTAATTTTAGGCAAGAGCGATATACTGATCGCCGGCGCCCACCAAATCACCGATTGCGCTTGATTTTCTCCAGCGAGGCCAGTGAAATGGCGCCACAGGGGAGTATGCGATTGGCAGCGTTCGATGAAATGCTTCCGGAAGTTTCCGGGCTGAGAAAACCGTATTCGGCTTACGATCGCTGGCTGAAGGAACAGGACCCGGCCAGGCTTAACGAGAAGATGCAGGACGCCGAACGCGTCTTTCGCAAGACCGGCATCACATTCGCCGTTTACGGCGAGCAGGAAGCATCGGAGCGGCTGATACCCTTCGACATCGTTCCGCGCATCATTTCCGGCAACGAATGGCGACGGCTGACGCAAGGCATCGAGCAGCGCGTCCAGGCGCTGAACGCCTTTCTCGACGACATCTACCATCGTCAGGAAATCTTGCGTGCCGGCCGCGTGCCGAAGGAGTTGATCGCCAAGAACGAGGCGTTCCTGCCCGAAATGATCGGGGTGCGGCCGCCGGCCGGCGTCTATACCCATATCATCGGCGTCGACATCGTACGCATCAGCGAGAACGAGTTCTACGTGCTGGAGGACAATGCGCGCACGCCGTCCGGCGTCTCCTACATGCTGGAGAACCGCGAGACGATGATGCAGCTCTTTCCCGAGTTGTTCCAGCAGATCAAGGTGCGGCCGGTGGAGAATTATCCGCAGCTCTTGCGCCAGTCGCTGGCCGCAGTGCGGCCGCAAAGCACCAAGGGCGCGCCGACCATTGCCGTGCTGACGCCGGGCAGCTTCAACTCGGCCTATTTCGAACATGCTTTCCTTGCCGACCAGATGGGGGTGCAACTCGTCGAAGGGCAGGATCTGCGCGTCGTCGATGGCCATGTCGCGATGCGCACGACCGAGGGCTACAAGCAGATCGACGTGCTCTACCGGCGCGTCGACGACTCGTTCCTCGATCCGCTGACCTTCCGCCCGGACTCAGCCCTTGGCGTGCCGGGCATTATGGACGTCTACCGCGCCGGCAATATCACGATCGCCAATGCGCCCGGAACCGGCATTGCCGACGACAAGGCGATCTATTCCTACATGCCCGAAATCGTCGAATTCTACACCGGCCGCAAGGCGATGCTCGGCAACATCCCGACCTGGCGCTGCTCGGAACCGGACAGCCTGAAATATGTGCTGGAGCACATCGACGAACTGGTGATCAAGGAGGTCCACGGGTCCGGCGGTTACGGCATGCTGGTAGGACCTGCGGCGACCAAGAAGGAATGCGAGGATTTTTCCAAAAAGCTCGCGGCAAAACCGTCGAACTACATTGCCCAACCGACGCTGGCGCTGTCGACCTGTCCGATCCTGACGGACAAGGGGCTGGCGCCGCGCCATGTCGATCTGCGCCCCTATGTGCTGGTGTCCGACCGTATCCAGATCGTGCCCGGTGGACTGACGCGAGTAGCGCTCAAGGAAGGCTCGCTGGTCGTCAATTCCTCGCAAGGCGGCGGCACGAAGGATACTTGGGTGTTGGATGATTAGAGCGAATAGCGAATAATGAGTAGCGAATAGCGAATAGCGAATAGTGAGTAGCGAATAGGGAAGAGGGCACCAACACGACTATTAACTCTTACAGGGACTTGATTGTTTGGAAGGCGGCCGTTGAATTGGCTGTAGATTGCTATTCGGCAACGAAAGCCTTTCGAGCAGCGAAGTTTACGGGATGACGTCTCAGATACGGCGATCATCTGTATCGATTGCGGCAAATGTCGCCGAAGGGCACGGGCGAGAAAACACGGGATCGTTCGTTCAATATCTTCGCATAGCGCAAGGTTCTCTCAAAGAGTTGGAAACGCACCTAATCTTGTCTGGAAGGGTAGCGCTGATGGTTGAGCAGGACGTATTGCGTTTGCTTGGCCAGGCCGATGAGATCGGGAGAATGCTGCGTTCGATGATCAGGAGTCTGCAACAGAAATCATGAAGCCGATTTTCCCCTATTCGCTATTCGCTATTCGCTACTCACTCAGCATCGAGGCACGTTGACATGCTTCTCGGCCGCACCGCCAACGGGCTCTATTGGATGAACCGCTATATCGAGCGGGCGGAGAACATGGCGCGGTTGGTGGATGCCGGCCTGCGCATGGCGCTCACTCGCACGCAGAATGCTTCGGAGGAGTGGAATTCGGTGCTGCTCAGCGCCGGCTCGGACGCCAGCTTCACGCAGAAATATTCGGACTACACCGCCGCCAATGTCGCCGACTACCTGCTGCGCGATACGTCGAACCCGTCGAGCACGATGTCGTCTATCGAAACGGCCCGTAACAATGCCCGCATGGTGCGCACAGCATTGACGCGTGAAACCTGGGAAAGCATCAACGAAGCCTGGATGTCGCTGAAACGGATGTTGGCCAAGCCGATCGACGAGCGCGACCTGCCCAGCGCGCTCGACGCAATCAAGCGCGAGACGGCGCTGATCCGCGGCTCGTTCTACGGCACCATGCTGCGCAACGAGATCTTCGATTTCTCGCAGCTCGGCACCTATGTCGAACGCGCCGACAACACCGCGCGCATCCTGGACGTGAAGTACTATGTTCTGTTGCCGTCGATCTCCTGGGTCGGCTCGACGCTCGACAACTACCAGTGGGAATCGATCCTGCGCTCGGTGTCGGCGCACCGCTCCTACCGCTGGGTCTATGACGCCGACTACAAGCCGAGCAATATCGCCGACTATCTGATCCTCAATGTCCGCATGCCGCGCTCGCTGACCTTTTGCTACCGCTTCCTGACGGAGCATCTCAAATTCCTGGGTGACGACTATGGTGAGCGCCACGCCTGTCATGCGACGGCCGCCAAGACCCATTCCATGCTGACGGCCGGCTCGATCAAGGATATTTTCGACGCCGGCCTGCACGAATTCCTGGCCAATTTCATCCGCGACAACACCAGGCTCGGCGATGAGATCGCGCAGGATTACAGGTTCTATTGAGCATGATCCCAAAAAACGAAGACCGGTTTTCGGTAAGGCTCATGCTCCAGGGACGAGAGCGATGCGGCTGAAGATCACCCACCGGACCGAATACCGCTACGATGCGCCGGTGCATTATCTGTTGCAGCGTTTGCGGCTGCTCCCGGTGAACGGGCGCACCCAGACGGTGCTGTCCTGGGCGCTGAAGATCGAAGGCGCGCGCGAGGAAGTGCGGTTCACCGACCATTTCGGCAATGATACCCGGCTGTTGAGCGTCGAGGGCGAGCGCGACTTCATCACAGTCGAAGCAGCCGGCGAAGTGGTGACGCGCGATACCGCCGGTGTCTGCGGACCGCATCAGGGTTTCGCGCCGCTCTGGCTGTTCGGCCATGAAACGCCGCTGACGACGATCGGCAGCGGCATTCGTGAGCTTGCTGCCTCGGTGGGCAAGGGCACCGACATCGAAAGGCTGCACCGGCTAATGGCCGTGATCGGCGAGCGTGTCGCTTATACACCCGGCACCACCAACGCGACGACGCCGGCCGAAGAGGCCCTTGCGCTCAAGACCGGCGTTTGCCAGGACCACAGCCATATCTTCGTTGCCGCGGCTCGCGCCATGGATTTCCCGGCGCGCTACGTCAGCGGCTATCTGATGATGGATGCAGCGATCGAGCAGGCGGCAAGCCACGCTTGGGCCGAGGCGCATGTCTCGGGCCTGGGCTGGGTCTCCTTCGATGTCGCCAACGGCATTTCTCCCGACGAGCGCTATGTAAAGGTGGCGATCGGCCGCGATTATCGCGACGCCACGCCGGTATCGGGAATTCGGCTGGGACAGGCGGAAGAACAGCTTGCGGTCACCGTCACCGTGGAGCAGTAATCCCGGCAAGATTGTTGCCAAAGAGATTCGATGACCTATTGCGTCGGCCTGAAGATCGATCGCGGGCTCGTGTTCATGTCGGACACGCGCACCAATGCCGGCATGGATTCGATCTCGACCTTCAGGAAGATGCATGTCTGGGAGGAGCCGGGCGAGCGCGTCATCGTTTTGATGTCGGCCGGCAATCTGGCGACAACCCAGGCCGTAGTCAGCCTGCTCGACGAACGCACCAAGGCAGTGGCGGAGCGCCATGCCACGCTGCTCGAAACGCCCTCCATGTACCAGACAGTCCGGTTGGTCGGAGACACCGTCAAGGAGGTCATCGCCAGTTCGTCGCCGGCCGGCGAAAAGGCGGATTCCTATTTCAACGCCTCCTTTATCCTCGGCGGTCAGATCAAGGGCAGCGCGCCGCGCCTGTTCATGATCTATCCGGAAGGCAATTTCATCGAATCGACCGACGATACGCCGTTCTTCCAGATCGGTGAGACCAAATACGGCAAGCCGATCATCATCCGGGCCTACGAAAAGACGATGAGTTTCGCCGAGACGGTAAAGCTGCTGCTGGTGTCGTTCGACTCGACGCTGAAGTCGAACCTGTCGGTCGGCCTGCCGCTCGACCTGCTGTTCTATGAAAAGGACACTTTCAAGGTCGGCCTCAAAAAGCGAATAAACCATGACGATCAATATTATCGCACGATCTCGGATAGCTGGTCGAACGCGCTGAAGACCGCCTTTGCGAGCTTGCCTGATTTTCCCGAATGAAAACCTTCGTTTTTCGTGCTCTTTGATCGCGGCTCGATGAGGCGCTACGGAGGCGAAGATGAATAGCAACGAATTCCGCGAATGGTCGCTGCGAGCGGCTGAATGGGGCGCCGACTACAGAAACAGCCTTCGCGAAAGACCGGTGCGGCCGCTTGTCGAGCCGGGCGAAATCTTCAAAAGCATCGATGTCGCGCCGCCGGAAGACGGCGAAACGATGCAGGCAATCTTCGCCGATTTCGAGCAAAAGATCCTGCCGGGCATGACGCACTGGCAGCATCCGCGTTTCTTCGCCTATTTTCCGGCCAATGCGGCACCGGCCTCCGTCGTGGCCGAGTATCTGGTTTCCGCGATGCCTGCGCAATGCATGCTCTGGCAGACCTCGCCGGCAGCAACCGAGCTCGAGATGCGGGTCGTCGACTGGATGCGGCAGGCGCTTGGTCTGCCGGAGGGATTTTCCGGCGTCATGCAGGATTCGGCTTCATCGGCGACGCTTGCCGCCGTGCTGACCATGCGCGAGCGCGCGCTCGACTGGCAAGGCAACAAGAGCGGCCTGCAAGGCCAGCCGATCGTGCGGGTCTATTCTTCCGACCAAGTCCATACTTCCATAGACCGGGCGATCTGGGTGTCGGGCATCGGCGAGGCGAACCTCGTGCGCATTCCGGTCGCCGGACGCTTTCGCGCCATGCAGACGGCGGCTCTGGAAGCGGCGATCGTCACCGACCGCGAAAACGGCATGCTGCCGGCCGGCATCATCGCCAGCGTCGGCGGCACCAGTACCGGCGGCACCGACGATGTCGCGGCTGTTGGCGCGGTGGCGAAGCGGCACGGGCTCTACCTGCATGTCGATGCCGCATGGGCCGGCTCCGCCATGATCTGCCCCGAGTTCCGGCATTTCTGGGCCGGCGCCGAACATGCGGATTCGATCGTCTTCAATCCGCACAAATGGCTGGGCGCACAGTTCGATTGCTCGATGCAGTTCGTTCGCCAGCCGGAAGACCTCGTGCGTACGCTGGCGATCAAGCCCGAATTCTTGAGAACACATGGCCGCGACGGGGTCATCAATTATTCCGAATGGTCGGTGCCGCTCGGACGGAGGTTCCGCGCGCTGAAACTTTGGTTCCTGCTGCGTGCACATGGCTTGGAAAATCTGCGAACCATGATCCGCAATCATGTCGCCTGGAGCGAGAGCCTTGCCGCGCGGCTGGCTCGGGAACCGGATTTCGAGATCGTAACGGAGCCGATGCTGTCGCTGCTCTCGTTCCGGCATCTTACGGCTGCGGGCATCGACTCTGACGAGCACAATTTGCGGTTGGTCAGCGCGATCAACGATGACGGCCGCATCTACCTGACGCAGACTCGGGTGGACGGGCAGGTGGCGATCCGCTTTCAGGTCGGGCAGTTCGAAACGACTGCGGCGGACGTCGATACTGCTTTCGAGGTCATCACTGAGATCGCGCGGGGCCTGAGTTGATAGCCTCGTCGAGATTGCGCCGGAGCTTTTCTCTCTGCAGTCGCCCGATTTTCATTAGCCGGCTCATACCTGTTCATGGCTTTCGTTTTCAGCTATAGACGAGAAAAACGAAAATGAGAGGTTGCTAGATGTATCTGTCGCCGCGTCATTCCGAAATCATCCAGATGGCCAAAGATCATGGCCGCGTACTGGTCGAGGAGTTGGCGACGCATTTCAACGTGACGCCGCAGACGATCCGCAAGGATCTCAACGATCTCTGCGACCAGCGGCTTTTGTCCCGCATTCATGGCGGGGCATTGTTCCCGTCCGGCATCGAGAACATGGAATATGAGGCCCGGCGCAAGATCGCCGCCGAGGAGAAGGAGGCGATCGGCCGCGCGGCAGCCCGGCTGATCCCTGACAACGCCTCTCTGTTCATCAATATCGGGACCACGACGGAAGCGGTCAGCAAGTCGCTGCTCGATCATATTGGCCTGATGGTCATCACCAATAACATCAATGTTGCCAACAGAATGCGCATATATCCTTCGATCGAGGTGGTGATCGCCGGCGGTGTCGTGCGCGGTTCCGACGGCGGCGTGGTCGGCGAGGCAGCGGTCGATTTCATCAGGCAGTTCAAAGTCGATTTTGCGGTGATCGGCGCCTCGGCCATCGACCATGACGGCGCACTGCTCGACTTCGATTTTCGCGAGGTGAAGGTGGCTCAGGCGATCATCGCCAACGCGCGGCATGTGATCCTGGTGTCGGACCAGACCAAATTCGAGCGCACCGCGCCCGTCCGCATCGGCCATCTGTCGCAGGTCAACACCTTCATCACCGATCGTTGCGACATCCCGTCGGTGCGCAAGATCTGCCAGGAGGCAGAGGTTCAGCTGATCGAAACGTCGCTCTCCTAGAGATGCCGCTGCGGCATCTGCCGCCGATCATATTTCGTTTGACATTCGTTATCATTTCGAAATAATCCCGCCACGGTTTCGCAAAACTCAAAAATGCTGCAATGCGAAATCGAGGGAGGACTTCTTTGGGCGCATCACCGATCCATGACATTTTCGTCATCGGTGGCGGCATCAATGGCTGCGGCATTGCCCGCGATGCCGTTGGGCGTGGCTTTTCGGTCTTCCTTGCCGAGATGAACGATCTGGCCAGCGGAACCTCTTCCGGCTCGACCAAACTGATCCATGGCGGCTTGCGCTATCTCGAATTCTACGAATTCCGCCTGGTGCGCGAAGCGCTGATGGAACGCGAGATCCTGTGGAGGAACGCGCCGCATATCATCTGGCCGATGCGATTCGTGCTGCCATACGCCAAGGGGCTGCGTCCGGCCTGGCTGATCCGGCTCGGGCTTTTTCTCTACGACCATATTGGCGGGCGCAAATTGCTGCCGCCGACGAAAACGCTGGACATGGCCAAGGATCCGGCCGGCAAGCCGCTGAAGCCGCTTTTTCGAAAGGCGTTCGAATATTCCGACGGTTGGGTCAACGATGCCCGGCTGGTTGTGTTGAACGCCCGTGACGCTGCCGAGCGCGGTGCAACCGTTCGAACCCGAACAAGGGTCGTCAGCGCACGCCGCGAAGGCAATCTCTGGACGGTCAGGCTTGAAAACGTGCGGACCGGCGATACCGAGGAGGTCAAGGCGCGGCTGTTGGTCAATGCCGCCGGCCCGTGGGTCGATCAGGTGCTTTCAGCGACCGTCGGCTTGAACGACGTGCACAATGTCCGCCTCGTGCAAGGCAGCCACATCGTCGTTGGCAAGAAATTCGACGACCCACGCGCCTATTTCTTTCAGAACAAGGACGGGCGCATCATTTTCGCCATCCCATACGAAGACGAGTTCACGCTCATCGGCACCACCGACCGGGACTATCCCGGCGATCCGCACGACGTCAGGATCAGTGATGCCGAGATCGACTATCTCTGCGCTGCGGCAAGCGAATATTTCGCGCAGCCGGTCAATCCGTCGGATATCGTCTGGACCTATTCCGCGGTGCGCCCGCTCTACGACGATGGCGCCTCAAAGGCGCAGGAAGCCACCCGCGACTATGTGCTGAAGGCCGATGGAGGCGAGGGTGCCGCCCCGATCGTCAACGCCTTTGGCGGCAAGATCACGACCTACCGCCGATTGTCGGAATCGATGCTCGAGAAGATCGAGGGTTTTCTCGGCAAGCGCGGCAAACCATGGACGGCAAACGCGCCGCTGCCCGGCGGTGACTTTCCCGTCACCGGCTTCGATGCCGAGGTGGCGAAACTGAAAACGGCGTACCCGTTCCTCGACGCGCGGCTGGCCCGCCGGTTGACTCGGCTCTACGGCACCCGCGCAAGGAAGCTGCTGGGCCTCGCCAAGTCGAACGTCGATCTTGGCCGCAACTTCGGCGCCGATCTCTACGAAGCCGAGGTGCGCTACCTCGTCGAAAACGAATGGGCGATGACCGCCGAGGATGTATTGTGGCGCCGGACCAAGCGCGGCCTGCGTCTCAGCCGTGAGCAGGCGGCAGTGCTCGACGAGTTCATGCGCGGAATAAGCCGGCAGCACGTAGCGGCTGCCGAATAGGGACGGCCGACTGATGCAGAAAGCCTGGGAGGAGGCATCATGCTTGAACTGAGAAACGTGACGAAGACGGTGGGTGCGGCGGAACATATCCGCGACGTCTCGCTGACGCTTCAGCACGGCTCGCTCAACGTCCTGCTCGGGCCGACGCTCTCCGGCAAGACCAGCCTGATGCGGCTGATGGCGGGCCTCGACGTGCCGACCTCCGGCTCGGTCTGGTTCGATGGCAAGGATGTCACCGGCATGCCTGTGCAAAAGCGCAACGTCGCCATGGTCTACCAGCAATTCATCAACTATCCGGCGATGACGGTCTACGAAAACATCGCCTCACCGCTGCGGGTGGCCGGCACGGATCAGGCAACGATCGACAGGGAGGTGCGCAATGCCGCCGCCCTTCTCAAACTCACGCCCTATCTCGATCGCACGCCTCTCAGTCTGTCGGGCGGCCAGCAGCAGCGCACCGCGCTGGCCCGCGCCATCGTCAAGAATGCCAGCCTCGTGCTGCTCGACGAGCCGCTCGCCAACCTAGACTACAAGCTGCGCGAAGAATTACGCGCGGAACTGCCGAAGGTCTTCGCGGCCGCCGGCACAATCTTCGTTTATGCCACGACCGAGCCGCACGAGGCCTTGCTGCTCGGCGGCAACACGGCGACGCTTTCCGAAGGCAGCATCACCCAGTTCGGGCCGACCATCGAAGTGTTCCGCAAGCCGGTCGATCTGGTGACGGCGAGAACCTTCGCCGATCCGCCGCTCAACACCATCGTGCTTGCCAAGAAGGGCCTGGATTTCCTGCTCGAGGGCGGCGTGAAATTGCCGGTGCCGGCCGAACTCTTCGGCATTGCCGATGCGATCTATACGATCGGCTTCCAGCCTCATCATCTTTCCCTCGATCGGCCCAACGCCGCCGCGGTGCCGGTGCGCGCAAAGGTGACGATCACTGAGATCACGGGATCGGAAAGCTTCATCCATCTCGATTTTGCCGATGCGCGCTGGGTCATGCTGACCCACGGCATTCGCGACTTCGAGCCGGACGAGGAGGTCGAGGTGTTCATCGACCCGCGCCACATCATGGTCTTCGACGAGCACGGCCGCGCCGTGGCCGCGCCGAGGCTGGCGGCTTAGGAGGAAGCGATGGCGCGCATCGACGTCAACCATATCCGCCACTCCTATCTGCAGAACCCCCGCACGGATGCCGATTTCGCGCTGAAGGAAGTGCACCACACGTTCGAGGATGGCGGCGCCTATGCGCTGCTAGGCCCGTCCGGCTGCGGCAAGACTACGCTGCTCAACATCATTTCGGGATTGCTGCATCCCTCGCACGGCCAGTTGCTGTTCAACGGCAGGGACGTGACCAATCTGTCGACCCAAGAGCGCAACATTGCCCAGGTCTTCCAGTTCCCGGTGATCTACGACACGATGACCGTCTACGACAATCTGGCGTTCCCGCTGCGCAATCGCGGCGTGCCGGAGGCCGACGTCGACCGCAAGGTGCGCGAGACGCTGGAGATGACCGGGCTGGCCGATATGGCCAAACGAAAGGCGCGCGGACTGACCGCCGATCAGAAGCAGAAAATCTCGCTCGGACGCGGGCTGGTGCGCTCCGACGTCAATGCCATCCTGTTCGACGAGCCTTTGACCGTCATCGACCCGCATATGAAATGGGTGCTGCGCTCGCAGTTGAAGCAGCTTCACCGCCGCTTCGGCTACACCATGGTCTATGTCACGCACGACCAGACTGAGGCGTTGACCTTCGCCGACAGGGTGGTCGTCATGTATGACGGCGAAATCGTGCAGATCGGCACACCGGCGGAGCTGTTCGAGCGCCCGCGCCATACCTTTGTCGGCTATTTCATCGGCTCGCCCGGCATGAATGTCATGCCGGTGGCGATCGACGGCAAGACCGCGAAGCTGGGCTCGCAGCAGATCGAACTGCCGGGCGTGCCCAAGGCGGGCGGCGGCGCCATCGAGCTCGGCATCCGTCCCGAATATGTGCGCCTGGGCAGCCAGGGCATGGCCGTCCGGGTCAGCAAGGTCGAGGACGTCGGCCGCCACAAGGTGGTCCGTGCCAATCTCGAAGGGCGCGAGATCGCCGCCATCATCGGCGAGGACGAGACAGTTCCGGCTGATCCGAAGGTGCGGTTCGACCCGGCCGGCATCAACATCTATGCCGATTCCTGGCGCGTCGAGATGGGAGCCTGAAGTGGAAAAGACCTGGAACAACAGAGCCTGGTTCCTGGTGCTGCCGGTGCTGCTGCTGGTGGCGTTCTCGGCGGTCATACCGCTGATGACGGTTGTCAATTATTCGGTGCAGGACACTTTCGGCAACAACGTCTTCTTCTGGGCCGGCACCGAGTGGTTCGAGGAACTGCTTTCCTCCAGCCGCTTCTGGCAGGCGATGATCCGCAACCTTGTCTTCTCCTTCATCATCCTGGCGATCGAAGTGCCGCTCGGCATCTTCATTGCGCTCAATATGCCGAAGAAGGGTTGGGGCGTGCCTGTTTGCCTTGTTTTGATGGCGTTGCCGCTGCTGATCCCGTGGAACGTCGTCGGCACCATCTGGCAGGTGTTCGGGCGCAACGACATTGGCCTGCTCGGCTATTACGTCAACGCGCTCGGCATCGACTACAACTATGTGCAAGATCCCTATGACGCCTGGGTCACGGTCATCATCATGGACGTCTGGCATTGGACCAGCCTCGTCGTTCTGCTCTGCTATGCCGGCCTGGTCTCGATCCCGGATGCCTTTTATCAGGCGGCCAAGATCGACGGTGCCTCGCGCTGGGCGGTGTTCCGTTACATCCAGCTGCCGAAGATGAACCGCGTGCTGCTGATCGCCGTGCTGCTGCGCTTTATGGATAGCTTCATGATCTACACCGAACCGTTCGTGGTGACCGGCGGCGGACCCGGCAACTCGACGACCTTTCTTTCGATCGATCTCGTCAAGACGGCGCTCGGCCAGTTCGACCTCGGCCCGGCGGCGGCGATGTCGCTGGTCTACTTCCTTATCGTCCTGTTGTTGTCATGGGTGTTCTACACCGTGATGACCAATTACGACGCGGAGCGCTGAGATGAGCCGCGCTGACGAAAGAGCCGACAGAGTGAGCGAGACGACAGCTTCGCAAGGATTAGCCAGCACGCTGCGGCAGGACGAGATCGCACGGCTGATGCGCCGTCGCGGCGAGGAGTCGCGTTGGTGGTGGATCGTGCCGACGCTCTACATCATCGTTCTGCTTTTGCCGATCTACTGGCTCATCAATATGAGCTTCAAGACCAATGGCGAGATCGTCTCGTCGCTGACGCTCTACCCGCACGCACCGACATTGGCGAATTACCGCACCATCTTCACCGACGCGTCCTGGTATTCGGGCTACATCAACTCGATCACCTATGTGGTTATGAACATGGTGATTTCGGTGGCCGCAGCACTGCCTGCTGCCTATGCTTTTTCGCGCTATCGCTTCCTCGGCGACAAGCATCTGTTCTTCTGGCTGCTGACCAACCGCATGGCGCCGCCGGCGGTGTTCGCGCTGCCATTCTTCCAGCTTTATTCGGCCTTCGGCCTTATCGACACCCATATCGCCGTGGCTCTGGCGCATTGCCTGTTCAACGTGCCGCTGGCGGTGTGGATCCTCGAAGGCTTCATGTCGGGGGTGCCGAAGGAGATCGATGAGACCGCCTATATCGACGGCTATTCGTTCCCGCGCTTCTTCATCAAGATCTTCATGCCGCTGATTGCGAGCGGCATCGGCGTGGCGTGCTTCTTCTGCTTCATGTTCTCGTGGGTCGAGCTGCTGATCGCCCGCACGCTGACGACCACGGACGCCAAGCCGATCGCCGCGACCATGACCCGCACCGTTTCGGCCGCCGGCATGGATTGGGGGCTGCTCGCCGCAGCCGGCGTGCTGACGCTGATTCCCGGCGCGCTCGTCATCTGGTTTGTGCGCAACTACATCGCCAAGGGCTTTGCCCTGGGGAGGGTATGATGGAGCAGGTCGACAGAAGCCCATGGTGGTGGGCCGTGCTGTTTCTCGCCCTGGTCGTCGTGGCCTGGGTGGCCCTTCAAATCGATTTCGTGGCAATAACGGTAGGCTTCAGCGATCCGGCCAATATCCGCCTGTGGGGATTTAACCTCTCGTCCAACCTCGATTTTTCGTGGATGGCGTGGACGTGGCCGACCGCGGCCTTCTTTGGAACCATCTTTCTGCTGCTTTGCGGCATGGCGGTGTGGGAATACGTCTCGCCGGGCGGCAATCCGCGCGTCGGCGTGCTGCGCTTCGAAACGACGCGCGGCGACCGCTTGTTCCTGTCGCTGCTTGGCAGTGCCTTTATCCATCTCGCTTGGCTGGGTCTAGTCGGACCCAATCTGTGGTGGGCTCTCGCTCTCTCCGTGGTCTACGCCGTCGGCGTGTTCCGCTACGTATAGAGGGGGAAACTGTTGGAACGGCGGCGTGCCGGCCGCCGATCCAGATCGCACTTTGAACTTAACAGTGGAGGAAATACATGCGACGGCAATTCTTGACATCAACAACTGCGCTTGTCCTGTTGCTCGGGGCAAGCAACGCCTATGCCGGAATGGACGAGGCCAAGGCCTTCCTGGACAAGGAAATCGGCGACCTGTCGACGCTCGACCGCGCCGGCCAGGAAGCCGAAATGCAATGGTTCATCGATGCCGCGAAACCTTTCGCCGGCATGGATATCAAGGTGGTTTCCGAAACCATCGCCACGCATCAGTATGAATCGCAGGTGCTGGCGCCGGCCTTTACAGCCATCACCGGCATCAAGGTTACGCACGACGTCACCCAGGAAGGCGACGTTGTCGAGAAGATCCAGACCCAGATGCAGACCGGCCAGAACCTCTATGACGGCTGGGTCAACGATTCCGATCTGATCGGCACGCACTGGCGCTACCAGCAGGTGCGCAACCTGACCGACTGGATGGCAGGCGACGGCAAGGATGTCACCAATCCGAATCTCGACCTGAAGGATTTCATCGGCACCTCGTTCACCACCGCGCCCGACAAGAAACTCTACCAGCTTCCTGACCAGCAGTTCGCGAACCTCTACTGGTTCCGTTACGACTGGTTCAACGACGAGAAGAACAAGGCGGACTTCAAGGCCAAATACGGCTACGACCTCGGCGTGCCGGTGAATTGGTCGGCCTATGAGGACATTGCAGCGTTCTTCACCGGGCGTGAGATCGACGGCAAGAAGGTCTACGGCCATATGGACTATGGCAAGAAGGACCCGTCGCTCGGCTGGCGGTTCACCGACGCCTGGCTGTCGATGGCCGGCAATGGCGACAAGGGCATTCCGAACGGTCTGCCCGTCGACGAATGGGGCATCAAGGTCGACGAGAATTCGCGTCCGGTCGGTTCCTGCACGGCGCGCGGCGGCGACACCAATGGTCCGGCTTCCGTCTACTCCATCCAGAAGTATCTCGATTGGCTGAAGGCCTATGCACCGGCGGAAGCCCAAGGCATGACCTTCTCCGAATCGGGGCCAGTTCCGGCGCAGGGCGCGGTTGCCCAGCAGATCTTCTGGTACACCGCCTTCACCGCCAGCATGGTCGACGCCAGCGCCAAGGCCGTGCTGAACGACGACGGCACGCCGAAGTGGCGCATGGCGCCGTCGCCGCATGGCGTCTACTGGAAGGACGGCATGAAGCTCGGCTATCAGGACGTCGGTTCCTGGACGCTGATGAAGTCGACGCCGACCGACCGCGCCAAGGCCGCCTGGCTCTACGCGCAGTTCGTCACCTCGAAGACGGTCGACGTGAAGAAGAGCCATGTCGGCCTGACCTTCATCCGCGAGAGCACGATCCACGACAAGAGCTTCACCGAACGTGCGCCAAAGCTCGGCGGCTTGATCGAGTTCTACCGCTCGCCGGCGCGCGTCCAGTGGTCGCCGACCGGCACCAACGTGCCGGACTATCCGAAGCTGGCACAGCTCTGGTGGCAGGCGATCGGCGATGCTTCGTCGGGCGCCAAGAGCCCGCAGGAAGCGATGGACTCGCTCTGCGCCGAGCAGGAAAAGGTGATGAGCCGCATCGAGAAGTCGGGCGTCCAGGGCGATATTGGCCCGAAGATGGCCGAAGAGCATGACCTCGCCTACTGGAACGCCGACGCGGTCAAGAAGGGCAATCTCGCTCCTCAGCTCAAGATCGAGAACGAGAAGGAAAAGCCGGTCACCATCAACTACGACGAGCTGGTGAAGAGCTGGCAGCAATAGGACCGTTTGATGCGGGCGTCCGCGCCCGCATCGCCATGCTCCGGGGAGGCGGCATGTTGCCGTCTCCCCTGTTTGCGTGAACGGCTCCGCGCCGTCTGGCGTCGAGACACCGTAGCACCTTTGAATTCGCTTCGACGGGAGAGAGAATGACCGGATACATCCTTGCAATCGACCAGGGGACGACATCGAGCCGGGCGATCCTGTTCGCCGACAAGATGAAGGTCGTCGGCAGCGGGCAAAAGGAATTCACTCAATATTATCCGGCCTCCGGCTGGGTCGAGCACGATCCCGAGGAGATATGGGCAAGCGTCGTGGAAACGGTGAAGGCCGCGCTGAAGACAGCTGGCCGCAACGCAGCCGAAGTCGCCGCGATCGGCATTACCAACCAGCGCGAAACCGTCGTCATCTGGGACAAAGAGACCGGCAAGCCGATCCACAACGCGATTGTCTGGCAGGACCGCCGCACCGCGCCGCTATGCCAGAAACTGAAGAAGCTGGGGCTGGAGAAGAAATTCACAAAAAAGACCGGCCTGCTACTCGATCCCTATTTCTCCGGCACCAAGATCGCCTGGATGCTGGACAAGGTGAAGGGCGCCAGAAAACGCGCCGAGAAGGGCGAACTGCTGGCCGGCACCATCGACAGTTTTCTGATTTGGCGCCTGACTGGCGGCAAGGTCCACGCCACTGACGCCACCAATGCCTCGCGCACACTGGTCTACAACATCGAACAAAATGCCTGGGACGACGAGCTGCTGGCCATTCTTGGCATACCTGCAAGAATGCTGCCGCAGGTGAAAGATTGTGCCGATGATTTTGGAATCACAGACGAAAGCCTGTTTGGTGCAGAGATCAGAATCCTCGGTGTGGCCGGCGACCAGCATGCGGCGGCGATCGGCCAGGCCTGTTTCGATCCGGGCATGATGAAATCCACCTACGGCACCGGTTGCTTCGCGCTGCTCAACACCGGCAGCGATCTGGTGCGTTCGAAGAACCGGCTTTTGACCACCATCGCCTATAGGCTGAACGGCAAGACCACCTATGCACTGGAGGGCTCGATCTTTATCGCCGGCGCCGCCGTACAATGGCTGCGCGACGGCATCAAGGTGATCGGCAAGGCCGAGCAGAGCGGCAAATTGGCGGCGGAAGCCGATCCAACGCAGAACGTCTATCTGGTGCCGGCTTTCGTCGGGCTCGGCGCACCGCACTGGGATGCCGAGGCGCGCGGCGCCATCTTCGGGCTGACCCGCAATTCGGGGCCGGCGGAATTTGCCCGCGCGGCACTGGAATCCGTTGCCTTCCAGACCCGCGACCTGCTTGACGCCATGCGAAAGGACTGGAAGGGCGCCTCGGCCAAGACCGTGCTCAGGGTCGATGGCGGCATGGTGGCGTCGGACTGGACCATGCAGCGGCTGGCCGACATTCTCGATGCGCCGGTCGACCGGCCGACAATTCTCGAGACGACGGCGCTTGGTGCGGCTTGGCTGGCCGGCTCGAAGGCGGGTGTCTGGCCGAAGGCCGCGGAATTCGCCAGGAGTTGGGCGCTCGAGCGCCGGTTCAAGCCGGACATGGATGCTTCGACACGTGCCGCCAAGCTGGCAGGTTGGCGCCACGCTGTACGCAGGACGCTCAGTACTCAATAGGCAGGGATGCCACCGGATACGCACTAATGAAACACCCGCGCCGTTTCGGGCGCGGGCCTGCAGCCTCTAATCTAATGCATGTCGCGCAAACAGCGGTTTTGCGATAGCGCGTCGCATGAGGCCGATCGAACGCGACGCGCTTTAGGACTCAGTAAGGCGACCGGCACTGCCGGCGCGGACCGTAGTTGGGCTGGTAAGTGTTGTCAGAAGCGCGATAGCTCCGATAACGGTCGTAGCACCACTGCACGTGGGCATCGCCACGATAGACACGATTCTGGCTGTTGACGATAGCGCCCGTAATCAGCGCTCCGGTGGCGAAGGCGGCCAGCGGGAACCAGTAGTCACCGTGACGGCGATAGCCGCGACGATATTCGCGATAGCCGCGATGGCCACGCCAATACATGCCATCGTCACGCGCAAAACTGCGCCGGGAGAAATCGCGACGCGAGAAATCGCGGTTGAAACTCCGGTGCCTCCGCCACGGCTCGTACTGGACGGTCTGGACATTCGAGGTGATCCCCTGGGCCGGGGGCGCATAGCTGGGCTGAGCGTTGACTGGCACGATCTCCGCGGCAGCGAATGAGATCGAAAGAGTGGTCGCCAGCAGGCCCGACATGATCCTATTCATGATCTTCTCCTTGAAACGCATGTCCCTTATCGCGGGAAACGGGCAGGCTGCGCAAATTGTTCCGCCAAAAATCCCAAGTTGCTGATCCGCAAAGGTTCTCCCGATTTGCTGCTTGCCTTTGTCGCCATAGAGGGCGAGCTTCGGCCTTGTGCGAGAGGGAGGCAGTTCCGTCAACGCCGAAGCGCTCCGCAAGGCATGATGACACTGCTGGAAAGCCCGGTGTGCGAGCCGTCTTTTTCCGGTTGACCGGCAGAGGCACTCTCCCTATGTTCCGCGCAATTTCGAGGGCGGCCTTTCTGAGCCCGCGGGAGCGCGTAGCTCAGCCGGTAGAGCAACTGACTTTTAATCAGTAGGTCATGGGTTCGAATCCCATCGCGCTCACCAAAATCCAGATGTACGGCCCGGAGACATGGGTAACAGTTTGTACCTAAGAAATGGGTGACAACCTCGTGCCGAACGCATGCGGTGGCCTTAACCACCGCCCCATCGTCCATCATCGTGCCGGTGAGCGCCTCATAGGCTCTGCTGCACAGCTGCGAATGCGGACAATCCTTCACGATAAGCGCCGGCACCACCGTGAGAACCGCTGCGGCAAGGATTTGCGGGCAAAGACCGACGGCGCTTACCTTTCTGCCGAACACGCCGGCCAGGAAAAAGTAGAGACCCTGGGCCATGCAGGCTGCCGTCAGAATGCCCAGAAGCGTGCTCGTCCCTCTTGCGAAGGGCGTTGTATAGCTGTCGGGAAAACCCAGCGTGCCGAGATCCATCGACCATTGCAGCGCCAGCACGACGCTCAATGCCGCCCAAACGAAGGCCGTCTTACGAGTGAACAGCGTCCGCTTTGGTTTGTTGCTTAGATCGGTCATGAAATCACGTCTGAATGCGCGCCGGGACATGCGCAAGCTCCCGGTCAAATCAGCGAGACACTACCGCCGGCATGGCGTTCGAGCCGGCCGGCGAGGTCGAGCTCCAGCAGCACCATGAACACTTGGGCGGGATGCAGGCCGGTGTGGCGGATGATCTCGTCGACTGCTACCGGCGTCGGGCCGAGTGCCTCGACGACGCGGTCGCGGTCATCCTCGCGCGGCGGCGGCGTTGCCGAAAAGTCGGGCGGCTCTTCAAGCGGCGATGTCCTTGGCGCCCAGGCGCCGACCAGCGGCGCGATCGCACTGGTGACATCGGCGGCCTCGGTGACAAGGGTGGCGCCGTCCTTGAGCAGGCCATTGGTGCCGGCGGCGCGCGGATCGAGCGGCGAACCGGGAACGGCGAAGACCAGTCGGCCCATCTCACCGGCAAGCCGGGCGCTGATCAGCGAGCCGGAGCGCTGTGCGGCCTCGACCACCACCAATCCCAATGCGGCGCCAGCAACAAGCCGGTTGCGGCGCGGAAAATCGTGCGCGCGCGGCTGCCAGCCAAACGGCATTTCCGAGACGATGGCGCCACCGCGCTCGGCAATCTCGTCGCACAGCCCGGCATTTTCGGGCGGGTAGGGCAAATCGATGCCGCCGGCGAGCACACCGATCGTGCCGGTCGAAAGGCTGCCCTGGTGCGCGGCCGTATCGATGCCGCGCGCCAAGCCGGAGACGATGCCATAGCCGTCGCGGCCGAGATCCGCCGCCAGCATCCGCGCCATCTTGATGCCGGCCAGCGAGGCGTTGCGAGCGCCGACGATGGCGACCGCGGGCAAGCGGAAAACCGCACTACTGCCCCTGACCGCGAGCAACGGCGGCGGATGGTCCATGCTCTTCATCAGCGGCGGATAATCCGCCTCGCCGATGCCGACGAAGCGGGCGCCCGCCCGCCTGGCTGCCTCCAGCTCGGCCTCGGCCTCGGCAATGGACGGAATGCGGACGATTTTTTTGGCGCCACCCGAAATCATCAGCTCCGGCAGCATCGCAAGCGCTGCTTCGGCCGAACCGAACCGGTTGATCAGGTCGCGAAAGGAAGCCGGGCCGACATTCGGCGTGCGGATCAGGCGAAGCCAGCTCAGCCGCTGCCGGTCGCTGAGGCGCGGCCCGGCGGCGGGCTCGCTCACTCCTTTGCCCCGATCTTACCCTCGGTGCCGGCAAGCAGCCGCGCAATGTTGGCGCGGTGCTTTATGATGACGATCAGGCTCATCGCCGCGAAAAGCCCGGCAATCTGCGGCGTGCTCAGGAAGTACAAGGCCACTGGCACGACGACCGCTGCCGTCAATGCCGCCAGCGAGGAGTAGCGGAACAGGAAAGCCACCGCGAGCCAGACAACGGCGAAGATCACCGCCACCTGCCAGGCAAGGCCGATCAGCACGCCGAGGTAGGTGGCGACACCCTTGCCGCCCTTGAAGCCGAGCCAGACCGGAAAGAGGTGGCCTAGAAACGCACCGAAACCGGCCCAGAGTCCGAGCTCAGGTGCAAAGCGGCCGGCGATCAGCACAGCCGCGGTGCCTTTAAGGGCGTCGAGCAGCAGGGTGGCCGCCGCCAGACCCTTGTTGCCGGTGCGCAGCACATTGGTGGCGCCGATGTTGCCGGAGCCGATGTTGCGCACGTCGCCGAGGCCGGCGGCACGGGTGATCAGCAGCCCGAAGGGGATCGAGCCGAGAAGATAGCCGAACACCAATGCCAAGACGGGACTGTAAGCCATTGTTCCCCCGAAGTTTCCTTGGCTGAACGGATTTGAAGGCGTGACGCCTGTTCCGTCCTAGGCCGAAAACACTGTGCGGCCCGCCACCATCGTTTGCAAGACTTTGCCTTGCAGCCGCGCGCCTTCGAAACAGGTGTTTTTCGAGCGCGAGCGGATGCCGCTCTCGCTGACGATCCATGGCTCGTCCAGATCGACGAGTGCAAGGTCGGCCAAAGCCCCCGGTTTCAGCGTGCCGCCGGGCAGGCTGAACAATCTTGCCGGCGCGGTGGATAAGGTCTCGACCAGCCGGAGCAGCGTCACGTCGCCATTGTGATAGAGCCGCAGCGCCGCGCCCAGCAGCGTTTCCAGCCCGATGGCGCCGGCCGCAGCATCGGCGAAGGGCAGGCGCTTGGTGTCGACGTCCTGCGGGTCGTGCGAGGAGACGATGAGGTCGATGGTGCCGTCCTTGACCGCCTCGATCATCGCCAGCCGGTCTTCCTCGGCGCGCAGCGGCGGCGTCAGCCGGAAGAAGGTGCGGTACTCGCCGACATCATTCTCGTTGAGCGACAGATTGTGGATCGACACGCCTGCTGTGACGTTGGCCCCGTCGGCTTTTGCGCGCGCTACCGCGTCTGCCGCCATAGCCGTCGAGATCTTGGCAGCGTGATAGGAGCCGCCGGTCAGGCGAGCCAGCGCGAGATCGCGCTCCAGGGGGATTGATTCGGCCTCGCGAGGAATGCCGGCAAGGCCAAGCCAGCTTGCGTAAAGGCCTTCGTTCATCACGCCGGCCGAGGCGAGATCGGCGTCCTGGGTTTCATGCGCGATGACGCCGTCGAAATCGCGCGCGTAGGTCAGCGCGCGACGCATCACCAGCGCGCTGGCGATAGAATGCCGGCCGTCGGTGAAGGCGACCGCTCCAGCCTCGCGCAATAGGCCGAATTCGGTCATCTCGCGGCCTTCCAGCCCCTTGGTGATCGCTGCCGCCGGAAAGATGTTGACGATTGCCGTGTCCTTGGCGGTGCGCAGCACAAACTCGACCAGTGCGACATTGTCGATCACCGGGTCGGTATCGGGCATCATGACGATTGAGGTGACGCCGCCCGCCGCCGCAGCAATGCTCGCCGATGCGATGGTTTCGCGGTGTTCGCCGCCCGGTTCGCCGATGAAGACACGTGCATCGATCAGGCCGGGGATGATCGCCTTACCAGCGCACTCGATGATCGTGGCGTCTTCGGGCGCGCCCTGGTTCAAGGCCGCCTTGCCGGCGGCAACGATTTTGCGTCCTTCGACGATGACGGTGCCTATCTCGTCGATGCCGCGCGATGGGTCGACGATGCGGGCGCGGCTGAAGACCGTTATGCTCATGCGCCGCGGCCCTCGTGGTTTCGACGGGGGTCGAGCAGCGCTTCCATCACCGCCATGCGCACGGCGACGCCCATCTCAACCTGTTCCTGGATAACGCTTTGCGGGCCGTCGGCGATCTCGGAGGCGATCTCGACGCCGCGGTTCATCGGGCCGGGATGCATGACCAGCGCACCCTCCTTGGCCGCTTTCAGCTTCTCGGCGTCGAGCCCGAAATAGCGGAAATATTCACGCACCGAGGGTACGAAAGCGCCTTCCATGCGTTCGCGCTGCAGGCGCAACATCATCACCACGTCGGCGTCCTTCAGACCCTCGCCCATCGAGCGGGTGACGATGACGCCCATCTTCTCGATGCCGGCGGGCAAAAGCGTCGAAGGGGCGACGACCCGTACTTGGGCACCGAGTGCGTTGAGCAGAATGATATTGGAGCGGGCCACGCGCGAATGCAGGATGTCACCGCAGATCGCCACGATCAGCTTCGACAACGGACCCTTGGCGCGGCGGATGGTCAGCGCGTCGAGCAGCGCCTGCGTTGGATGTTCATGAGCGCCGTCGCCGGCATTGACCACCGAGCAGCCGACCTTTTGAGCAAGAAGTGCCGCCGCGCCCGCCGATTGGTGGCGGATGATCAATATGTCGGGGCGCATGGCGTTCAGCGTCATCGCGGTATCGATCAGCGTCTCGCCCTTCTTCACCGACGAGCTTGCCACCGACATGTTCATGACGTCGGCGCCGAGCCGTTTGCCGGCCAGCTCGAACGACGATTGCGTACGGGTCGAGGCTTCGTAGAAGAGATTGATCTGGGTGCGGCCGCGCAGCGTCGATGTCTTCTTGTCCGATTGCCGCGAGATGGCAACGGCCCGGTCCGCCCGGTCGAGCAGAAGCTCGATGTCGGCGGGGGAAAGATCGCGGATGCCTAGAAGATGGCGGTGGGGATAAAGTGGAAGGGACGATGCGTCAGTCATCTCAAGTCGCTGCTATAGGGGGGAGGCTCCGCGGCTGCAAGCACCGGCTTGGGATTGGATCGGTTCTCCCCGGTATTTTCGTCGCGCGCCGCCGGCCATAGGCTATAAACCGCGATGACTTTGGATTCGCAGACTTCAGGTGATAAGGACGAAGCGTGACCGACGACGTGACCAACCAGCCGCCGCCGCTGGCCGGCGGCAACGCCTGGCGGGGCGATCCGTTGCTGATCCAGCTTGCCGAGCGCTTTTCCGATCCGGTGCGCAAGGACCTCGACGGGCTTGGCCGTTTCGTTTTGACGCATGAGGCGCAGGAGCTGGCCCGTCTTGCCAATGTCGAGACGCCGAAGCTCAGGACCCATGATCGCCAGGGCCGGCGCATCGACCAGGTCGAGTTCCACCCCGCCTATCACGCGCTGATGCGCCGCTCGGTCGCCAACGGGCTGCATTCGTCGGTCTGGGAGAATGGCGACGCCGAGATCGGCCGCCGCCACCAGGTGCGCGCCGCGCGCTTTTACCTCACGGCTGAGCTCGAAACCGGGCATCTTTGCCCGATCACCATGACCAGCGCTTCGCTGGCAGCGCTGATGGCCAGCCCGAAGCTGTTTCGCGAATGGGCGCCTCGGGTGACGACGCGCAAATACGATCAGGGCCAAAAGCCGCCGGTCGAAAAAGCCGGGCTGACGCTCGGCATGGGCATGACCGAGAAGCAAGGCGGTACCGATGTTCGTGCCAACGTCACCAAGGCCGAGCGCGCCGGCAGCGGTTTTTATCGCCTGACCGGCCACAAATGGTTCATGTCGGCGCCGATGTCGGATGCCTTCCTGGTGCTCGGACAGGCGCCGGAGGGACTGTCGTGCTTTCTCGTTCCCCGCTTGCTTGGCGACGGATCCGGCAACGGCTTCCGCTTTCAGCGGCTGAAGGACAAGCTCGGCAACCGCTCCAATGCGTCCTCCGAGGTGGAATTCGTCAATGCCATCGGCGAGATGGTTGGCGAGCCCGGCGCCGGCGTGAAGACGATCATGGACATGGTGACCCTGACGCGGCTCGACTGTGCCGTCGCCTCCTCGGCGATCATGCGGGCCGGACTGGCCGAGGCCGTCCACCATACGCGCCACCGCCAGGTGTTCGGAACCAATCTGATCGAGCAGCCGCTGATGCAGCGTGTTCTGGCCGACATGGCGCTCGACGTTGCCGCCGCTACCGCGCTGTCGTTCCGGCTGGCGCGCTCCTTCGACGAGGCGGCCGGCGACCGCGGCGAGGCGGCCTTCGCCCGCGCCATGACGCCGGTCGTCAAATACTGGGTCTGCAAGATTGCGCCGCCGCTGCTCTATGAGGCGATGGAATGCCTCGGCGGCAATGGCTATGTCGAGGAGGGGCCGCTCGCCCGCTACTATCGCGAAGCTCCGGTCAACGCGATCTGGGAGGGTTCAGGCAACGTCATGGCGCTCGACGTGTTGCGAGTGCTCGGCCGCGCGCCAGGCCTGTTCGATGACGTGCTGGCCGGCATCGACCGCGATCTCGGCGCTGGCGGACGCGGCACCGTCGGCGTGCTCAAGGCAGCAATGCAGGTCGCTGCAACCGACGAGGGCTCAGCGCGGCTGTTGACCGAGCAATTAGCATTGTCGGCGGCGGCGGCAGAGCTTCGCAGGCTGGGGGCAGGGCGGATCGCCGACGCCTTCGTCGAGACGCGCCTCGCCGGCCAGTGGCGCAACACCTATGGAATGCTCGATTCGCGCCACGATGCGCGGATGATCATCGACACGCTCTACCCGCCGATCAACTAGTGCCGTCGCCCGGGTCGTAGCCGCTTTTTTTCGCGCGCCCTGTGGATGATCGTTAACCTTAACAAATGGTTTCCATTGCGGCGGCCGGTGGCAAAGCCCAGTGTTATGGTTAAGGCAAGGACTGTTCGGCTGAGCGGTCTTTGTCCTGCGAAGCAGGAGCGTCATGCGGCATATTTTGAGCTCTTTTCTGGCATTGCATTGGGCGGCCGTTTTCGCCCTGCTGGCGTTCATCTGCATCGATGGGAATCGTGGCGTCGCGGCGGCCCTTGGCGTGCTCGGCGTTCCCGTCCAGAACACTCGCTTTGCCGATCTTGAAAACGCCGTCGTCGTGGCGCCGCTCGCCGTGGCATTGCTTGTCGTCGCGGTGCTGTTCTGCTGGGCCTTTGTTGAAGCATTGACCAGCGACGCCACCAACCCGGACCCAGCCGACAGTGTTGTGCGGATCGCCTTCATCTCGGCCTCGGGCGTGCTGTCGTTGATCGTCATCGGCGGCGCTGCGCAAGGCATCAATGGGCTGTTCATGGTTGTCGCCGTGCAATTGGCGGCACTTCTGGCGTCATATGTCGCGATGCTCGCCGAGCGGCGCTCAGCCGCTGCCGCGGCAGTTCCAGTGACCGGCGAAATCCGCGCGGCCGCGCATATCATGGCCAAGGCAGCGGCGTACAATTCCTCGCTTGCGCGCATTTCGGGCCGGCCGGATTCGAGGGACGATCGCTGATGCGCACCTTGTTCGCGCTGTGGGCGGCTCCGCTCCTCCTGTTCTGGGGCTGGTTCTTTCTGTCGCTCAACGATATCAATTTCGGCTATGTCATGCTGAGCCGCCAATTGCACGATCTCGTTTTCCAGCTTTATGGGCAGATGCTCGGCGTCGATCCGGCGCTCATCCCGGGCATGGTGGCGAAGGCTTGCGTCTTCGACGGCCTACTGCTGATGGCGTTCTGGGCATTTCGCCGCCGCAAGGCGATCGGCAGCTGGATCAAGGCAACGCGCAATCGCTATTTCGACCAGGCATCGACTCCGAGCGCCTGAAGCCGGTCGAGAACACCCTGCAGGATGAAGGCCGCCGCCGCTGAATCGATCTTGCCGGCGCGTTTCTTGCGGGAAAAATCCATCTCGATCAGTGTCCGCTCGGCCGCCACCGTCGACAGCCTTTCGTCCCAAAAGACGAACGGCAGATCGGTCAATCCAGCCATGTTGCGGACGAAAGCGCGGGATTTTTGGGCGCGTGGGCCTTCCGAGCCGTCCATGTTGATGGGGAGGCCGATCACCACTGCGCCGGCATTTTCCTTCTGCAGCAGAGCGAGCAGCACCGCGGCATCGAGCGAGAATTTCTTGCGCATGATGACAGGGCGCGGGTGCGCGAAGGACAAGCCGCGGTCCGAAACCGCCACGCCGATCGTCTTGTCGCCGAGGTCAAGCCCAGCCAGGGTCTTGCCGCCGCCGAGCCGGCCCGGCAACTCCTCGATCGTGATGATGCCCAACGGCTTTTCCTTTGACCGCGACGCCGCACTTCCTATACGCGCAACATATGCCGCGGCACTTTAATTTCGCCGTCGGCGTTCTAGCCTCTACCGAAGCAAAAATCGAGGAAGGTATTGATGAAACTTACCTGGTACGGACACTCGGCATTCCGCGTCGAAATCGAAGGCGCGAAAATCCTCATCGACCCGTATCTGGTCGGCAATCCGTCATGGACAGGCGGCTGGGAAGAGCCGGCCGAAGGGGTCACGCACGTGTTGCTTACCCATGGCCACAGCGACCACATCAGCGGCGCCGTCGAAGTGCTCAAGAAAAGCGGCGCGATGCTTGTCGCCAATTTCGAGATTTGCATGTACCTGGTCGGCAAAGGCGTCAGTGACAAGCAAATCAATCCCGGCAATATCGGCGGTACCGTCGATTGCGGCGGCTTCACCACCACTTTCGTTCAGGCTCTGCATTCATCGTCCTTTCTAGGCGAGAGCGGCCAGAACACCTATCTCGGCAATCCGGGCGGGCTCGTCCTGCACTTCCCCGAGGATAAGACGCTCTACCATATGGGCGACACAGACATCTTTTCCGATATGGCGCTGATCAACGAGTTGCATGAGCCGAAGATCGGCATCGTGCCGATCGGCGACCGCTTCACCATGGGTGGCGCGGTGGCAGCTCTTGCCTGCCAGCGTTTCTTCAAGTTCGAGACGGTCGTTCCCGCTCACTTCGGCACATTTCCGATGATAGATCAGACCGCCGACAAGTTTGTGGCCGGGCTGGACGGATCGGGTGTGAAAGTGGCGTTGCCGAAGATCGGCGAGACGATTACGCTGTAGGAATAGCGAACCGGAATGACGACATGGGTCTGAGAAACTCTCTTTGCATTTCTATGCTGGTTGCCGCATCGCCGGCGCTGGCCGCCGAGGATTTCATCGAGGGCATCTATCTGCAATCGGAGGATCTCTGCGCGCAGGCCAAAAAGGATACGCTGCAGACGGTGATCGAGGGCGGCAATATCGTACTGTCGGCAAACGGATTGGAAAGCATCGAATATAACTGCGAGTTCCTGCAGATCACCAAGGCGACACGGTCGCCAAGCTGGGCGGTGACCGCCATCTGCCAGGAGCCGGGCTACGTCTTTCCGGATGTTCTCTCACTGACTCAGATGAACCCGAAGCAGATCGACCTGGTTTCGGTTCGGCCTGCCGCGGACGAAAGCGAGCAGAGCGGCAACGGTGGCAGCTATTTCCTCTGCGACGGCGTGGCGATGCCGTAGGGCAGTTGTCGGCACGATGCATGTTGCGCGGCACGCGCTGCGCCGCTATAGCGCTGGTTTTCCCCGAGGCACAACATGTCCGTTGATATTAAAACCGTGAAGCGCGTCGCGCACCTTGCCCGCATTGCGGTGAGCGAGGAGGATGCAGAGCGCATGACCGGCGAATTGAACGCCATTTTGGGCTTTGTCGAGCAGTTGAACGAGGTCGATGTTTCCGGCGTCGAGCCGATGACCTCGGTCACGCCGATGGCAATGAAGAAGCGCCAGGACGTCGTCACCGACGGCAGCAAGGCAGCCGACATCGTCGCCAACGCGCCGGCAACCGAAGAGAACTTCTTTCTCGTGCCAAAGGTCGTGGAGTAGCTGGCCGATGGTAATCGAGATCGCCGCGGAGACGCCGCTGCAGGACGATGTGCGTGGGCTGGTCGAGGAGCTCAACGCCACATTGCTGGAGTTGACGCCGCCGGAGCATTGCTACCATTTGACGGTCGAGCAGATGGCGGACCGCGACACGACCGTCTTCATCGCCCGCGATAACGGCCTTGCCATCGGTTGCGGCGCGCTGAAGCGCCACGATGCTGTCGTCGGCGAGGTCAAGCGTATGTATACGCGGCCTTCGCATCGCGGCCGCAAAATCGGTGCGATGATCGTCGAGCGGATTGAGGGCTTGGCGCGCCAAGAAGGGCTGAAGCGTCTGGTGCTGGAGACGGGCGACCGTCATCCCGCCGCCTGGACCGTCTACGAACGCGCCGGTTTTTCGCGCTGTGGGCCGGTGCTGAATTATCCCAATTCCGAGTGGTCGGTGTTTTACGAAAAGAGTCTTGCCTGATGAGCGACCTGACCCAGCTGACGATTTCGCAGGCCCGCGCCAAATTGCGCTCCAGGGAGATCACCGCCACCGAAGTCACCGAGGCTTATCTTTCGGCTATCGAGCGAGCCAATCCGGCGCTCAATGCCTATGTGGTGGTCACTGGCGACAAAGCGCGCGACATGGCCAAGGCCTCCGACGCGAAACTGGCCAAGGGCGAGGGCGGGTCGCTCGAGGGTATCCCGCTCGGCATCAAGGATCTGTTCGGCACCGAAGGCGTCCACACCCAGGCCTGCAGCCACGTGCTTGACGGGTTCAAGCCGCGCTACGAATCGACTATCACCGCCAATCTGTGGGCGGATGGCGCCGTCATGCTCGGCAAGCTCAACATGGACGAGTTCGCCATGGGCTCGTCCAACGAGACCTCGTATTACGGGCCTGTCATCAACCCGTGGCGGCGTTCGCGGCTCGACACGGTGGTAATGCCGACGACACATCAGGGCGAGGGCGGCTTCGTTTCGGCGGGCGGCACCAGGACCGCGCGCACGTTGGACAATGCCCAGCTGGTGCCGGGCGGTTCGTCCGGTGGCTCGGCATCAGCCGTCTCGGCCTTCCTGTGCGCCGGCGCTACCGCCACCGACACCGGCGGCTCGATCCGCCAGCCCGCCGCCTTCACCGGCACGGTCGGCATTAAGCCGACCTATGGCCGCTGCTCGCGTTGGGGCGTCGTCGCCTTCGCCTCGTCGCTCGACCAGGCCGGGCCGATCGCGCGCGACGTGCGCGATGCCGCGATCCTGTTGAAGTCGATGGCTTCGGTCGACCCGAAGGACACGACCTCCGTCGACCTGCCGGTGCCGGATTACGAGGCGGCGATCGGCCGCTCGATCAAGGGGATGAAGGTCGGCATCCCCAAGGAATACCGTGTCGACGGCATGCCCGAGGAGATCGAGGCGTTGTGGCAGAAGGGCATTGCCTGGCTGAGGGATGCCGGCGCCGAGATTGTCGACATCTCGCTGCCGCACACGAAATACGCGCTGCCGGCCTATTACATTGTTGCGCCCGCCGAAGCCTCGTCCAACCTCGCCCGTTACGACGGCGTCCGCTATGGATTGCGCGTGCCCGGCAAGGACATTGTCGACATGTATGAAAAGACCCGCGCCGCCGGCTTCGGGCGTGAGGTCAAGCGCCGCATCATGATCGGCACCTATGTGCTTTCCGCTGGCTACTACGATGCCTACTATCTGCAGGCGCAGAAGGTTCGTAACCTGATCAAGCGCGATTTCGAAAATGTGTTTGTCGCAGGTGTCGACGTCATCCTGACGCCGGCAACGCCGTCCGCCGCCTTCGGCATCGCAGACGAAGACATGGCCGCCGACCCGGTCAAGATGTATCTCAACGACATCTTTACGGTGACGGTGAACATGGCCGGCTTGCCCGGCATCGCGGTTCCGGCCGGGCTCGACGCCAAGGGGCTGCCACTCGGCCTGCAGCTGATCGGCCGGCCTTTCGACGAGGAAACGCTGTTCCAGACCGCCCATGTCATCGAACAGGCGGCCGGCACATTTCAGCCGGAAAAATGGTGGTAGGATCGTTTCTCATCTGAGGGGGTGAGGGATGTTCTTCTATGTCTCCAAGGTCCTGTGGCTCTTCGTCCAGCCGCTTAATCTCGCGATCATCCTGCTGCTGGCTGGATTGCTTGCGGCATTGGTCGGGCGCAAAAGGCTATTTGCCACCGGCAGCGTGCTGGCCTTCCTTGTCCTGGCACTGTCAGCATGGACCTCGCTCGGCGCAGTGATGCTCAATCCGCTCGAGGAGCGTTTCCCTAAGCCACCCCTGCCGGAAAGGGTTGACGGAATCGTTGTGCTCGGCGGCGGTATGGACGGCGCCATCAATTTCGTTCGCGGCGGTTATGAACTCAACGCCAGTGGCGATCGAATTGTCGAGGCAGCCGTGCTGGCGCGGCGTTTTCCGACAGCGAGAGTCGTCATTTCAGGCGGCCCCGTTGCAATAATCGGTGAGGACGAAGGCGACTCAACCACGGCGCCACGCGTACTCACTGCGCTCGGCGTGGCGGCCGATCGTCTGATCCTGGAAGACAAGTCACGCAACACCTACGAGAATGCCGTCTTCACCAAGCGGCTGATTACGCCGAAACCCGGCGAGATCTGGCTGCTGGTGACCTCAGCCTTCCACATGCCGCGCGCCAAGGCGCTGTTCGACAGAGCCGGCTTCCCGACGGTTCCATGGCCGGTCGACTACCGCACCTCCGGTAAGGAAGGTATCAGCCTGTTCCGCAAATCTACCAACGAAGCGCTGCAGACCACGACCATCGCGATTCGCGAATGGATCGGGCTCGTCGCCTATTGGCTGTCGGGCCGCATTGATCAGCCTTTTCCCGGGCCAGGCGGCTGACCGAGCACCGCCTGCCGCGCCGCCGAGAAAAATTGGCGGCGCACCAGCACCGCCAGAAGCAGCAGCGTCGATAGCACGAAAACGGCGGGATCGACGAACCAGCCAAGATAACCGATCGAGAAGAACACGCCGCGCAGCCCGGAATTGAAATGCTTCCCGGCCAGCATGTTCATGCGGGCCGCGCGCCACACCGCCGTTTCGGTGACCGGATTGCGCGACGCCTCGCCATGCGGAATCGGCACCGCGCCGATCAGGATCGAGCAATAGTTGAACAGCCGGTAAGCCCAGCCGAACTTGAAGAAGGAAAAGGCCAGGATCAGCACCAGCCCGAACACCTTCGTCTGGAAGGCGGCGCGTGAGGATGTGGCGCCAAACGGCAGGTCGCTCAGCACAGTGAGAACCTGATCGGAAGTGCCGAGCAAGGCAAAACAGCCGCCGATCGCAATTAGCGAACTGGAGGCAAAGAAGGCGGTCCCCTGTTGCAGGCCGCTCATGATGGCGGTGTCGACGATGCGGATCTCGCGTTCGGCCATGGTCCTCATCCAGGCCTCGCGCTGCGCGTTCATCGCCCTCGTCAGCGACATGCGGCTGACCAGCATTCCGTCGGCGGCGAGCGTATGCAGCACCCACGCGGCAAGGAAGAACCCCAGCGCAGCAAGGTCGGCCGTCGATAAATGAAAGGAATCGCTCATGCGGTGCTTTTACCACAGGCGGAGGGGACGCTTCGATGGCCGAAGCCGGAATGTCGCTGCCGGAGCAAACAAGGTCGGCAGGCGCAGCGCCGCGATCTTCAAAACAGCGGAAAACATCATGGGAATTCCTATATGTAGATCTCAACAGGGTCCCAGGAGAAAACGCCCACGTGTTCCTTTCGGTTTTCGACCTGTTCAAGATCGGCATCGGCCCATCGAGTTCGCACACGATGGGGCCGATGACGGCTGCGCGGCGGTTTCTCGACGAGATTGCGGGAGACGACTGGCCGCGTCCGGCCGACGCCAGGGTCGACCGAATCGCGGCCAGCCTGCATGGCTCGCTCGCCTATACCGGTATCGGCCATGGCTCCGATCGCGCCGTGGTGCTCGGCCTCGCCGGCCAGACGCCGCAGACGGCCGACGGCATCGCCGCTCGCATCGCCGCCGAGAAGCGGATTTCGCCGCCCGGCCATCCGTCCTATCGTTTCGACCCGGCAACGGATCTGGTGCTGGATCGCAAGACGCCGCTGCCGGGTCACGCCAATGGCATGGCGTTTTCTGCCTATGATGCCGGAGACCGGTTGCTGCTGAGGCGCGTCTACTATTCGATCGGCGGCGGCTTTGTCGTTTCCGAGGAAGAATTGCAGCGGATGAAGGCGAGGGGCTCGGCGACAACCGAAGGCAAGAAGGTTCCATATCCGTTCAAGAACGCCGTCGAAATGCTCTCAATGGCAGCGAAAAGTGGCCTTTCCATCGCCGAGATGAAGCGCGTCAACGAGGAGACGCAGATGTCGCGCAAGGAGCTCGACGCCGGCCTCGACGGCATCTGGAGCGCCATGAAGGGATGCATCGAGCGCGGCCTGTCGCAAGACGGCATCATGCCCGGCGGACTGAAGGTGCGCCGCCGTGCCCGGATGCTGCACGACAAGTTGCAGGAGCAATGGCAGCAGAACCGGCCCAACCCGCTGCTCGCCAATGACTGGCTGTCGATCTATGCAATGGCGGTCAACGAGGAGAACGCCGCCGGCGGCCGTGTCGTCACCGCGCCAACCAATGGGGCGGCCGGCACTCTGCCCGCGGTGTTGCGCTATTGGCTGCATTTCCATCCCGAAGCCGACCAGCCGAGTATCCGCGATTTCCTGCTGACGGCGGCGGCCGTTGGCGGCATCATCAAGACCAATGCTTCGATCTCGGGGGCCGAGGTAGGCTGCCAGGGCGAGGTCGGTTCGGCTTCGGCGATGGCTGCGGCGGGATTGTGCGCCGTCATGGGCGGCACGCCCGAGCAGGTCGAGAACGCTGCCGAAATCGCGCTGGAACATCATCTCGGCATGACCTGCGATCCGGTCGGCGGCCTGGTGCAGGTGCCGTGCATCGAGCGCAACGCGCTTGGCGCTGTCAAGGCGGTGACCGCCGCTTCGCTGGCCATCAAGGGCGATGGCGTTCATTTCGTGCCGCTCGATGCGGCGATCGAGACGATGCGCCAGACCGGCCTCGACATGAACGAAAAGTACAAGGAAACCAGCCTTGGCGGATTGGCCGTCAATGTCGTGGAGTGCTGAGCGCCAGTCTGGCGGCCTGGACCACCACTGTGGAGAAGTCGATCAGGCCGTTGACGCGTTCGCGTGCTGGGCTAAACCTTAAACGATGTCTCTCAATCTCATAAAGCTTTGCGTCGGCTGTGACAGCGTCGAGGATCTGGAAGAGTGGATTGCCTTCCGCCTCGACGAGCGGCGCCGCGCCGGCGAACCGGCCGAACACTACCACACCACCCGCATGGTGCCGACGCGCGGCGCCGAGATCACCGACGGCGGCTCGCTCTACTGGGTGGTCAAGGGCAATGTCCAATGCCGTCAGCTGATCACCGAAATCCGGCCCTTCACTGATGACGATGGCATCGGCCGCTGCCATCTGATCCTCGATCCCGAGGTCGTGCGCACCGACTGGCAGCCGCGCCGTGCATTCCAAGGGTGGCGCTACCTGAAGCCGGCGGACGCGCCGGCCGATCTCGGCAAGGGCAAAGCCGGGCTGATCGAAATGCCGCCGAAGCTCAGGCGTGAGCTGGCCGATCTCGGCCTACTCTGACGCCAAGAACCGTAACGCCAAGGGCACCGGCCGAACGCTTGTCCGCAGTTGCCATCATCACCGGTCCTGCAGGTCGCCTGATCTGGGCTTGCAAGCTGGGGAACAACGCCACATCTTGAATGTCATGAGCGACAAGAAGCAGCCCGTGCCTGCAAAGGCCAATCCTGCGCCGGTCGAGTCCCAATCGAGCACCGGCGAGATCGACGCCTTTCTCCGTCAGGCAAGGACGCTCGCTGCATCCGCCACCGGTTCAGGCAGGCTGATCCTGTCCCTCGACGCTACGATGAGCCGCCAGCCGACCTGGGATCTCGCCTGTGCGCTGCAGGCCGAGATGTTCGACGCCGTCGGCAAGGCTGGGGTGCTCAAGGTTCAACTGGTCTATTTCCGCGGGCTTGGCGAGTGCCGTTCCTCCGCATTCGTCACCGATACCGAAGCTCTGAAGCAGCTGATGACGCGCATCGACTGCCGTAGCGGCCACACCCAGATCGGCAAGGTGCTCGCCCATGCGCTGAAACAGACGGCGGCGGCCAAGGTCAACGCGCTGGTCTATATCGGCGATGCGATGGAAGAAAACATAGATGATCTGGCCGAAAAGGCCGGTAGCCTAGGTCTGCACGGCGTTCCTGTCTTCGTTTTTCAGGAAGGCCATGATGCCGGTGCAGAAAAGGCGTTCAAGGAAATTGCACGGCTGTCCAAAGGGGCCTGGTTCCGGTTTGATCGGCGGGCTGCCGCGACCTTGGCCGGCCTGCTTTCGTCCGTCGCCGTGTTTGCGACCGGCGGTCTGAAAGCACTGGAGGACCGGGGCAGGCCGGAGGACCGGCTGATGATCGAGCATCTGCGGGGCGGCGGAAACTGATGGGCGCGATTATCGCTTTTGTAGCATTGCTTCTGGTGCTTCTCGGCATGCTCACCATCTTCCTGCGCGCCGATCCGGGGAAGCTTGCAGGCGGCATGAGGACCCTTGGACCCGTGCTGCTCGGGCTGGTCGGCGTTGCCGTGCTGCTGGTCGGGCGCGAGGGCCTCGGCGGCTTGATCCTGTCGGCCGCGCTCGCCTGGTATGGCTCCATGCGCATGAATCAGCCGGCCGCAAAACTGGCACCGGGCAAGCGTTCGACGGTGCGTACCGCGGCGCTTGAGATGGAACTCGATCACGACACCGGCGGCCTCGAAGGCCTCGTGCTGGCTGGGCGCCATGAAGGCAAGATGCTTGGCTCGATGGGGCTTGCCGAATTGCAGCAACTTTATCGCGAGCTCTCCGGCGATCCGGAGAGCCGCCAGCTGCTAGAGACGTATCTTGACGGCAGATTTCCCATCTGGCGCAAAGACGCTGATGCGAATGGTGGCGAAGGGCTGGGTGTTGCGCCAGGTTCGGGCGCCATGACTAAGGAGGAGGCCTACAAGATCCTTGGTCTTGAAGCGGGGGCTGCCGCGGCGGATGTCCGCAAGGCGCACCGCCGCCTGATGCAGCGCCTGCACCCCGATATCGGTGGCACGTCTTTCCTGGCGGCGCGGATCAACGAAGCCAAGGACGTCTTGCTCTCCAATCACAACTAGTCTCCTTCGACGCAGAACTTTCGGGAAAGATATCGTTTCGCGCCCTTACTGCTGGACGGCGTAGCACTCGATCTTCTTCTTTTTCAAAGCGTTACAAGCCTTCCAGGCGGCGGTCTTCGAACCAAAACCACCGAACCGGGCGCGGTAATAGGTGACGCCGTCTTTGTCGAAGGCGACGGTGAAACCGGAGGCATCGGCCAGAACGGAGGGCACCTGCTTCGTCGCCTTGTCGAGGAAAGCCTTTGCTTCGGATTGCTTTGGCGAAGAGGCGACCTGTATTGCCCAGCCGGATGGCACCGACGCCGTGCTGACCGGATCGACCTCTGCAGCCGGTTCGGCATAGGCTGCGGCGACCCGGGCCGTCGCCACATCGTCCGCTGTCGCCACGGCCGCCGTCTTGACCTTTCTGGTCTGAACGACCGGAGTGGTTTCTTCAACGACGGGAGCATTTTCCTCGACGAGAGAGGCAACGGCATCGTCGTCCGGCTTACTATCCGGCGTCGGCGCGTCATGCTTCGGCAGAAGCACCTTGGCCAGGGCTGAAATCGGATTGCCGCCACCGGCTTTGGCAATCAGCATGCCGCCGCCGCGCGACGACGCCTTCGGCATGTAGGCATTGATCAACCCGGCCATCTGGCTGTCGCGGCTGCCGCCGGACCTGCCGCCCATGACCACCGCTACGATGCGCCGGTCGCCATCCGATACCGAGGAGACCAGGTTATAGCCGGAGGCGCGGGTATAACCGGTCTTGATGCCGTCGACGCCCTTGATGCGTCCGAGCAGACGGTTATGGCCGTTGATGCGCTGTCGCCCGTAAAGAAAGGAGCGCTGCGAGAAATAGCCGTAATATTGTGGAAAATGCTCTCTCAGGGCGATACCGAGCAGCGCCATGTCGCGCGCCGTCGTGAACTGCCCGGGATCAGGCAAGCCGTTGGCGTTGCGGAAAACGGTTCCCCGCATGCCCAGCGCCCGCGCCTTGGCGGTCATCATGCGGGCGAAATTGGCCTCATTGCCGCCGAGCATCTCGCCAAGCGCAGTTGCGGAATCGTTTGCCGATTTGGTCACCATCGACAGGATGGCGGTCTCGACCGTGACCGAGCCGCCCCGCTTGACGCCGAGCTTTGTTGGCGGTTCGGCAGCGGCATTGGCCGAGAACACGACCGGAGAATTCCTGCTGATCCTGCCCTTCGCCAATGCCTCGAACGTCAGATAGAGCGTCATCATCTTGGTAAGCGAGGCCGGATAGCGCCGGCCATCGGCATCCGACGAATAAAGCACCTTGCCGGACTTGGCATCGATGACGATGGCCGCCGACTTGGCCGCCATGGATGAAGCCGCGTCCGCGACGACGAAGCTCATCGCCATAGCGAGAATCATGATCGTTTTGAGGGGGGACGCGGATTTGGAAACGAAGCCCGACAACGCCTTACGCACTGATAGTTCCTTTGAATTTCCGTTGCCTTGGAGGCGGCAAAGGGTCCTGCCTCACCTCGGGCCACGCTAACGCGGGCAGCGTTACCAATCCGTTTATGGTAACCGCCGCGTTCACCATTTTCTGCGGGATTGAGCCTCTCTTTATTCGAATCTTAGCGATTGCCGGCGGCTCACGATGCGCATTGCCGCGGAAATCTTGACTTTTTGTGCACTGCACAATATATTTACACGCATTGCACAACGCGGCCCGGACAAGGCGCGTCCATCGTCCAAAGGCAACCGTTCAAGGGAATGCGTGAAATGACCCAGACCCATGAAGATTTCAGCAAATACGGCAAGGAATTTGCCGACACCGGATTGAAGAGCTTTGCATCGCTGTCCAAGGGTGCGCAGGCCATCGCCACCGAGGCGGGCGAGTACACCAAGAAAAGTTTTGAGGCCGGCAGCGCCGTTGTCGAGAAGCTCTTCTCCGCCAAGTCGCTGGATAAGGCGATCGAAATCCAGTCCGACTACGCCAAGCAGTCCTATGAGAGCTTCGTCACCGAGGCCACCAAGCTTGGCGATCTCTATGCCGAACTCGCCAAGGAAGCCTACAAGCCGTTCGAATCGATTGTCGCCAAGGCGAAGTAAATTCGACGAACGTTCCAAGCCGGCCCTTGGGCCTCAAAAGACAGACCCGGTCGCGAACGCGCGGCCGGGTTTTTTCATGCCAGCTCGAAATCGGGGTCCTTGCGGTCTTCACGATTTGAAAAATCGGTCAAGTTTGGCCACCTAGCCATATTGTCAGCTAAACAGAAGGGCTTAAAATCGTCCATCGAGCACCTACATGTCGAGCATGCATGAGGATTCGAAAGAGGCAGGACTACGTGACTACAGGTTTGACTGCCACGAGCTACGTGGTGCGAATGCAGAACGGCAGCAACGGCAATGAGGCCGGTCGCGGCACGGCCGTCATCACGCGCACAAAAACCAAGACCAAGAAGCCCAGTCTGTATCGGGTCCTCATCCTTAACGACGACTACACACCCATGGAGTTCGTGGTTCACGTGCTGGAGCGTTTTTTCCAGAAGGATCGCGAAGCCGCCACACGCATAATGCTTCATGTTCACAATCATGGGGTGGGCGAGTGCGGGGTCTATACATTCGAGGTGGCCGAGACCAAAGTGTCTCAGGTCATGGATTTCGCCCGACAGAATCAGCATCCGCTGCAATGCGTGATGGAGAAGAAGTGAGGTAACATGCCGGCTTTCTCCCAAGGCCTGGAAAAGGCGCTTCACCAAGCGCTGACGCTCGCCAATGAGCGGCACCATGAATATGCAACCCTTGAACATTTGCTGCTCGCCCTGATCGACGACACCGAGGCGGCCGCAGTCATGCGTGCCTGCAACGTCGATCTCGACGAGTTGAAGCATACGGTTCTCACCTATATCGACACCGAGCTCGACAATCTCGTCACCGGCTACGATGAAGATTCCAAGCCGACGGCCGGTTTTCAGCGCGTCATCCAGCGCGCGGTGATCCATGTGCAGTCGTCAGGCCGCGAGGAGGTGTCCGGCGCCAACGTGCTCGTCGCCATCTTCGCCGAGCGCGAGAGCCACGCCGCTTATTTCCTGCAGGAACAGCAGATGACCCGCTACGACGCGGTCAACTACATCTCGCATGGCATTGCCAAGCGCCCAGGCGCTTCCGAGACGCGGACGCCGCGCGGCGCCGACGACGAGCAAGGCAGCCAGGGCGGAGCTGAGCCGCAAGAAGAAGGCGGCAAGAAGAAGCAGCAGCAGGACGCGCTGACTGCCTATTGCGTCAACCTGAACAACAAGGCCAAGGCTGGCAAGATCGATCCGCTGATCGGTCGCGAGAGCGAGATCAACCGGACTATCCAGGTGCTGTGCCGCCGGTCCAAGAACAACCCGCTCTATGTCGGCGATCCCGGCGTCGGCAAGACGGCGATCGCCGAAGGCCTCGCCAAGCGCATCGTCGAGGGCGACGTTCCCGAAGTGCTGCACAATGCCACCATCTTCGCGCTCGACATGGGCACGCTGCTGGCCGGCACCCGTTATCGCGGCGATTTCGAGGAGCGGCTGAAGCAGGTCGTCAAGGAGCTCGAGGACTATCCCGGCGCCGTGCTGTTCATCGATGAGATCCACACCGTGATCGGGGCAGGAGCCACCTCTGGTGGCGCCATGGATGCGTCGAACCTGTTGAAGCCGGCGCTGTCGTCCGGCGCGATCCGCTGCATCGGCTCGACCACCTACAAGGAGTTCCGGCAGTTCTTCGAGAAGGACCGCGCGCTGGTGCGGCGATTCCAGAAGATCGACGTCAACGAGCCGACCGTCGAGGACGCCATCGAGATCATGAAGGGACTGAAGCCCTATTTCGAGGAGTTCCACAAGGTTCGCTACACGAGTGAAGCGATCAAGGCTTCGGTCGAGCTCTCGGCCCGTTACATCAACGACCGCAAGCTGCCGGACAAGGCGATCGACGTGATCGACGAGACCGGCGCCTCGCAGATGCTGGTGCCCGAAGCCAAGCGCAAGAAGACCATCGGCATCAAGGAGATCGAAGCGACGATCGCCACGATGGCGCGCATCCCGCCGAAGACGGTTTCCGCCGACGACGAGAAGGTGCTGCAAGGTCTCGACATCGAGTTGAAGCGCGTCGTCTATGGCCAGGACACCGCGATCACCGCGCTGACTTCGGCCATCAAGCTGGCGCGGGCCGGCCTGCGGGAACCGGAAAAGCCGATCGGCTCGTACCTGTTCTCCGGTCCGACCGGTGTCGGCAAGACGGAAGTGGCCAAGCAGCTCGCCGCCTCGCTCGGCGTGGAGCTGATCCGCTTCGACATGTCGGAATATATGGAACGCCACACCGTTTCGCGGCTGATCGGCGCGCCTCCCGGCTATGTCGGCTTCGACCAGGGCGGCCTTCTGACCGACGGCGTCGACCAGCATCCGCATTGCGTGCTGTTGCTGGACGAAGTCGAAAAGGCGCATCCGGACCTGTTCAACATCCTGTTGCAGGTCATGGATCACGGCAAGCTGACCGACCATAACGGTAAGCAGATCGACTTCCGCAATGTCATCCTGATCATGACCACCAATGCGGGCGCATCCGACGCGCAGCGCGCGGCGATCGGTTTCGGTTCGACCAAACGCGAAGGCGACGATGTCGAAGCGATCAACCGGCTGTTCACGCCGGAGTTCCGCAACCGTCTCGATGCGATCATTCCGTTCGGCTCGCTGCCGGTGCCGGTCATCCATCAGGTGGTGCAGAAGTTCGTCATGCAGCTGGAAGCGCAGCTTTCCGAACGCGGCGTGACCTTCGACCTGTCGCAGGATGCAATCGCCTGGCTGGCCGACAAGGGCTATGACGAGCGCATGGGTGCGCGGCCGCTTGGCCGTGTCATTCAGGAGCACATCAAGAAGCCGCTGGCCGACGAGGTGCTGTTCGGCAAGCTCAAGAAGGGCGGCACGGTGCGTGTCACCGTCGAGAAGAAGGAAACCGGCGAGACCGGCCTGAAGCTCGAATCGCTCGCCGACGAGGCGCCGGTGAAGCCGAAGAAGGAAGAGCCGGACGACGTGCCGAAAGCCAAGAAGGCGGTGGCGAAAAAGCCCGCCGGGAAAAAGGCGGTGGCGCAGAAGTCGGAGCCGAAGGGCAAGGATGGCGGCAAGCGCAGCCTGGTGCCGCAACTGCCGCGTAAGAACTGACAATCCTGCAAGTAAAAAAGCCCCGGCAACGGGGCTTTTTTCATGAAGCTTGTGGTCGAGTGTCGGCCGAGCGGCTTCGCCCCGATTCAGTTTGCCAGCGCCGTCCGTATCTTGCCGGCGTTCTCAGCCAGGACTTCAGGCTGTTCCATCTGTCCGCTGTGCGGCTTCAAGGGGATGCCTTCGAAGCGCGGAATGACATGGACATGGAGGTGGTAGACGGTCTGGCCCGAAGCTGGTTCGTTGAGCTGCATGACCGTGACGCCATCGGCATCGAAGGCCTTCTTTACTGCCCGCGCAACTTTCTGCACGTGAGCGAAGAGGGGGCCAAGCACCGCCGGATCCGCGTCGAGCAGGTTGCGCGACGGCGCTTTCGGCACGACCAGCGTGTGACCCGGTCCTTGCGGCATCACATCCATGAAGACGATGACCGCATCATCCTCGTAGACGCGGTGCGAAGGGATTTCTCCGCGCAGGATTTTTGCGAAAATGTTGCTGCTGTCGTAGGTTGCTTCGGCCATGGCGCACGCTCCGGTTCTTGGCTCGCGGTCTCGTGTAGCGAAGCTGTTGCGGGCGGGCAAGACGATCGGTCGACATCGGCCATGCAGGCTCGAACGTGGTTGAGCGATCGGGCGGGTTTTGCTACTCCGCCATGTCCTTGCGGAACGGGGTGTGCTCTTCCAGATATTCGCTCATCCGCTCGACTTCGCGCCGCTCGCGCTGGAGGTAGTCGGCCACTGCATTGCGCAGACCTGGATGGGCGATGTAGTGCGCCGAATGCATCGTCACCGGCCGGTAGCCGCGCGCCAGCTTGTGCTCGCCCTGCGCACCGGCTTCAACCACCTTCAGCTTTCGCGAGATGGCGAAATCGATCGCCTGATGGTAGCAGACCTCGAAATGCAGGAACGGGTGGTCCTCGATGCAGCCCCAATTGCGGCCGTAGAGCGCGTCTGAACCGATGAAGTTGATGGCGCCGGCTATGTAGCGCCCGTTGCGTTTGGCCATCACCAGCAGGATGTCGTCGGCCATGCGCTCGCCGATCAAGGAGAAGAAATCGCGGTTGAGGTAGGGCCGGCCCCATTTCCTGCTGCCGGTATCCATGTAGAACGCGTAAAAGTCGTCCCAGGCTTTTTCGGTCAGATCCTTGCCGGTCAGCCAGTCGATCGAGATGCCGTCGGCGAGCGCCTCACGCCGCTCCTTTTTCATCGCCTTGCGCTTGCGCGAGGCCAACGTCGAGAGAAAATCGTCGTAGCTCGAAAAGCCTTCGTTGAAGAAGTGAAACTGCTGGTCGGTGCGATGCAGGAAGCCGGCTGCCGCCAAGATCTGGACATCATCCTCCGGCGCGAAGGTGACATGCGCGGAAGACACGCCGAGCTTATCCGTCACCGCCTTTAGGCCGGCCGCAAGGCCGGCCTTGACGGTGGGGCTGTCCTCGCGCTTGCCGACCAGCAGGCGAGGGCCGGTGACGGGTGTGAACGGCACCGCGCATTGCAGCTTCGGATAGTAGCGCCCGCCGGCGCGTTCGAATGCGTCCGACCAGCCATGGTCGAAGACATATTCGCCCTGGCTGTGCGACTTCAGATAGCAGGGGACCGCACCGAGCAGCTTGCCTTGCGCGGTTTCCAGCCTGAGATGATGACCCTGCCAGCCGGTGCGTCGAACGGCGCAGCCGGAATCTTCTAGCGCGCTCAAAAAAGCGAATGAAACAAGCGGGTTGTAGGCGTTTTCTGCCTCGCCCCGCGTAGTGCCGCCGAGGCTGTCCCATTCCGCGCTGGTGAAGGCGCCGATGCCCGCGGCGATGCGGATCGACAGCTCCGCATTCGCCGTTTGTCTGTCGCAGTCGTCCCCTTGATCCATGTGGCTTACTTAAGCTCGCTGCGAACCCATACAAGCCCGTTCAAGCAAGCCGCACAAGATCGGGCTCGAATCCTTCGAACGTCATCTGGTCGGCATATTTGAAGGTCAGGTCGACGGCAGGTTGGTCATACACTGTCCAGGTGATCACCGGCATGCCGAGCCTTTCACGTACGAACGACACGAACCGGTTCGGCAGGTCGCCGGCGGCGTAGGAGATAAAGGCGATGTCATGCGCCAGCATGGCGAAATGCGCCTCGATCAGATGGTTGTCGTTGCCGTAGGCGGTCAACCCGCCGGGTATGCCGGGTGCATGTTTCGGGAACTCGCGGATCAGCCAATGGTCGAACGACATGATCGCGGTCTTGCCCTTATAGCGCTTGAGCATCTTGCCGACGCCTTCGACCAGGCCTTCGTCGTGTCCGGCAGCGCCTTTCAGCTCGACAACCATCGGCACACGCCCGTCGACCAGATTAAGCGCCTGCTGCAGCGTCGGCAAATGGTCGGCGGTGCCGCCGACCTTCAGCGCCGTGATCTCAGCAGCCGTACGCTGCCAGACGAAGCCGTCCTCGCCGGTCAGCCGCCGCAGATCGCCATCGTGGATGATGACGGGGACGCCGTCGGATGACAGGTGCACGTCGCACTCGATCGCATAGCCGCGCTCGGCTGCCGCGGCGAAGGCGGAAAGAGTGTTCTCCCAGCGCGCCTTGTTCATGTCGTGGAGGCCGCGATGGGCGACGGGCCGGGCAGTCAGCCAGGAAAGGTCGGTCATGGTCGCAGTCCCGGTCATTCGACTTCGAAGATCGCTTCGATTTCCACTGCGGCATTAAGCGGCAGGGAGGGGGTGCCGACGGCGGAGCGGGCGTGCTTGCCGCGGTCGCCGAGCACGGCGACGAGAAAATCCGAGGCGCCGTTGGCGACCAGATGCTGTTCGACAAAATCCGGTGCCGAGGCGACGAAGACGGTGATCTTCACCAGGCGGCGGATCTTGTCGAGATCGCCAAGTGCCGCCTGGGCCTGCGCCAATATGTTGATCGCACAGTATTTTGCGGCTTCCTTTCCGGTCGCGGTGTCGACATCGCGGCCAAGCAGCCCGCTCGCCTGGAGCTTGCCCTCCTTGAGCGGCAACTGCCCGGCGGTGAACAGCAGATTGCCGGTCCTGCAATAGGGAACGTAGTTGGCGGCGGGCGCAGCGGCAGCCGGCAGCGTCACGCCGAGATCGCTTAGCCGCTTTTCGATTGTTTCGCTCATGCTATTTCCCTATTGCTTGAAGGTGCCGCGCAGGCCGGGCCGAAATTGCTATTTTTGCCTCGCTTCCGCCACGACTTTTTTTAAGCTGGACCATCTTTCCATGCGGCCTGCCATTAGCCGCGATGATCGGAGCACCCCATGCGCGCAACGCGCCTCGCATTCAACGCCGTTCTTCTGACAGCGGCTTCCTGGGCGGCTCCCGCTTTTGCGGTGCCGGCGCTGCAGGCGCACCGTGCCGTCTATGATATCACCCTGGACAAGGCGTCGGATCGCTCGGGGATCACCGGCATATCGGGCCGTATGGTCTACGAGTTCAATGGCTCGCCTTGCGAGGGCTACACGGTAAAGTTCCGCCTGGTCACCCAGATCGTCACCAACGACAATACTAGGCTGACCGACCAGCAGATGACCACCTTCGAGGATGCCGAAGGCAAGACCTTCTCCTTCGTCAACAAGTCCTTTGTCGACCAGAACCTCGACAAGGAGGTCAAGGGGACGGCAACGAAGGAGGCCAATGGTCTCAAGGTCGAAATCGACAAGCCCGAGAAGAACAGCCTGGAACTCGCCGCGACCCAGTTCCCGACCCAGCAAATGGTTGAAATGATCGGCAAGGCGGAAAAGGGCGAGCGTTTTTACGAAACCAACCTGTTCGACGGCTCGGAGGATGCCAACAAGGTGATGACCACCACCGTCGTCGTCGGCAAGCAAGCCAATGCCGACAAGACTGATCCGGAAGTGCCGGCGCTGGCCAAGCTCGCCAGCGACAAATACTGGCCGGTTGACATCGCCTATTTCGACGATACCGACAAAGGCGGCGAGGAAGTGCCGGAATACCGGATCAGCTTCAAGCTGCACGAGAACGGCATCACGCGCGGTCTCGTAATGGACTATGGCGAGTTCTCGATGACCGGCAAGCTGGTCAATCTGTCGCTGTTCGATCAGCCAAAGACCTGCCCGTCGAAATAGGCTCGAACCGACGGCAAGCTGCTGCCGGCTGCTCTCCGCGATAGTGGCGCTTGATCTTGCGGGCATGTTGCACCGACTTGAGCATGCCGCAATTGCATATCAACGTCTTACGACGGTAAGCGCCGCGGGGGGAGCAGGTTGAGCAGGATCGACGTTTTTGTGGCGCCGCGGCCCAATGCGACGCTGATCAAGGCCATGACATTCGTCAACCGCATTGTCATGCTGCACGGCATTCCGGGGCTTCGCGACCTGTTGCCGTTCAACCGTCTGGCCGGTCTGCGCGGCGTCGCCAATGTCCGCCACATCGATTTTCCGGAGGACGACCGGCAAAGGTTGAAGGCTTGTTGCGGCGCGGGCAAGGCGACGTTCATCACGCCCAACCATCCGGAGTTCTTTACCGACTGGATGATCGACAAGGAGGTCGTCTCGCGGGTAAGCCCGCTGGCGGCATCCTGGGCCACGCACGGCGTCGTCAACGGGCTTGGCCGGCTGATGCAGAAATTCTGGCTGGCCAACAATCTAATCGCCCAAATCCCGGGCAATAGCGGGGCCGCCAAGGAACATTCGGTGGCCTGGGCGCTGAAAGGGCACGGCGTTCTCCTGCATCCCGAAGGCGGCGTCGGCTGGCATGCCAACATCGTTGCCCCGCTGCTGCCGGGCGCGGTCGAGATGGGGCTCGAAGCGCTGAAGCGCGGCCGCCTGACGGATCCGGATTTCAAAGTTTGGATCGCGCCCGTGATCTGGAAGCTCGCTTTCACGGGGAATGTCGAGGCAGCGCTGGCAAAGGAGTGCGCCTACGTCGAGCGCAGCCTGAAGATCGAACGCCATGCCGCCGATTCGCTGCCGGAGCGCGTCCATCGTATCTATGCGACATTGCTGTCGCGCGATGAGGCTGCATATGGCCTGCGGTCCGATGAGCGGGTTTCGTATGACGCACGTCAGAAGGACCTGCTCGTGGAACTCGGCCGTCGCCTTGCTGAACTTGTCTCGGTCGGCGCCGGCACGCTCGACAGTGGCGAGCTTTTGCGCCGGTCGCGCCGCTGGCTGCGAGAAAACACGGATGATACCGGAAGCCGGAAGCAGGTCCGAACGCTGGCGGATACGATCCAGCGCTTGCGGCGTGTCGGGCCCTGGGCTTCAGCCAATCCGCGCATCACGCAGGAGGAGATCGCCGAACACTTGAAGCGGATCCGCAACGATTATTGCAAGGGTACACTGCGCGATACGATCGACCGTTTCGTGCCGCAGCCGGCAGGCCCACGCCGCGCCCATATCCGGGTGCCGGACCCTTTAGGCTTGCACGCCTATAAAGGCTCCGTCGAGGCGGCACTCGTCGAACTGCACGACCGCATGCAGGAGACCATCACCAGCACCATAGCGCAACTCCAGGCCGGCGGCGGCTTCATATTCTATGCTAATCCCTTCTATCATCGTTAGCGGCGTGTTGGTCGGCGCAAGATGAAGGAGTGCGGCAAGCCTCATGGCGGTCTATGTCGATGCGGCGATCTGGAAATGGGTCGGCCACCGCTGGTGTCATCTGCTGGCAGACGACACCGACGAGTTGCATCGCTTCGCCGCGCAGCTCGGCATCAAGCGCTCGTCCTACCAAGGGCCGCCGAAGACATCGGCGCCGCATTATGACATAACCGGGTTCGAGCGCGACCGCGCGGTGCGGCTCGGCGCCATCGAGTGCAGCCGCGAGGAGATCGTCGCTGTTTTCCGGCGTGTGCGCGTGCCGAGGGGGAAGATGCGACGATGACATTGACGGCATTTTTGGCTTACTGCGCCGCGATCACATTTGCCGCCGCCACGCCTGGTCCGGCGATGTTCACGGTTATCGCCAATGGCGTCTCGCTTGGCTTCGTTCGCGCTTTCCTGGCTGGACTCGGCATCGCCGCAGGCGACGCGGTGCTGGTCACCTTGGCACTGCTCGGTCTCGTGGCGCTGGTACAGGCCTTCGAATGGGTTTTTTTAATCCTGAAGTATGCGGGTGCTGCCTATCTGGTGTTTCTCGGCATCCGGATGTGGCGATCGGCCTCCGCGCGATCGCATGGACAGCACGCAACCCAGGCAAGACTGTCTCGATCGTTTTTCCTCGGTATCTCCATCGCATTGGGCAATCCCAAGGCGATCCTGTTCCACGCCTCTATCATGCCGCTGATTCTTGACCTCAATACGATGACCTTCGCCGATGGGCTGCTCGTGGTTGCGGTCGTGATCTGCGTCAACATCGTCACCATGGGCTTCTACGCAGCGCTCTCCGGGCGGGCTTCGAGCTGGTTCAAGACGCCAAGGCGCATGCGGCTGATGAACAGGTTTGCCGGCGGCGCCATGATAGGCACCGGTGCGCTGATCGCCGCACGCTGAGCCGCAAGACGCCACAGCGCTTGCGTTTGTCGCGCATCCCCTCTATATGCGCGCACATTCCACACACGGACTTTGGTGTCTGCCCGGGAGAAATCCGGCGGAAACCTCCGGTGGCGTTCGAGGACCAAGTCCAAAAAATGCCTGTGTCCGTGGAGGCTAACCGGAAAGGAAATAAGAATGGCTCTGCCTGATTTCAGCATGCGCCAGCTATTGGAAGCTGGCATTCACTTCGGCCACCAGACCCACCGCTGGAATCCGAAAATGGCGCCCTATATCTACGGCGCCCGCAACAACATCCACATCATCGACCTCTCGCAGACGGTGCCTTTGCTGCACCAGGCGCTGAAGCAGGTTTCCGACACTGTTGCCAAGGGCGGCCGCGTGCTGTTCGTCGGCACCAAGCGCCAGGCCTCCGACATCGTCGCCGATGCCGCGCAGCGCTCGGCTCAGTACTATGTTAACTCGCGCTGGCTCGGCGGCATGCTGACCAACTGGAAGACGATCTCGAATTCCATCCAGCGCCTGCGCAAGCTCGACGAGATGCTGGCCGGCGAGGCTCAGGGCCTGACCAAGAAGGAGCGCCTCAACCTCGACCGCGAGCGTGAGAAGCTCGACAAGGCGCTGGGCGGCATCAAGGATATGGGTTCGACGCCCGATTTGATGTTCGTGATCGATACCAACAAGGAAGCGATCGCCATCCTCGAGGCCAAGCGTCTCGGCATCCCGGTCGTTGCCATCATCGATTCCAACTGCGACCCGGACAAGATCGACTTCCCGATCCCCGGCAATGACGATGCGGCCCGCGCCATCCAGCTCTATTGCGATCTGATTGCCAAGGCTGCGATCGACGGCATCGCCCGCCAGCAGGGCGCACTCGGCGTCGACATCGGCGCATCGGTCGAGGCTCCGGTCGAGCCGGCGCTCGAACCGACCCCGGCCGCCGAGAGCCCGGCAACCCAGACCCCGGAAGCATAATAGCGAAGGCCGGCTGCGGCCTTCATCTTTCCAATATGTTGGCGCGGTAAGCGCTACCGGCACCAGGCGCATCATCGAAACTCGATGGTGCGTCGGTGCATTTAGACAAAGAGGCGACAATGAGCATTTCGGCTGCACAGGTCAAAGAACTCCGCGACTTGACCGGCGCGGGCATGATGGACTGCAAGGCGGCGTTGAACGAGACCAACGGCAACATGGAAGAAGCCATCGACTGGCTGCGCAAGAAGGGCATTTCCAAGGCCGACAAGAAGGCTGGCCGTACTGCTGCCGAAGGCCTGATCGGCGTCGATTCCGGCGTCCGCGAGGCAGCGATCGTCGAGGTCAATTCCGAGACGGATTTCGTTGCGCGCAATGCTGCGTTCCAGGAGATCGTCGCCAATGTCGCGAAGGTCGCGCTTGCCTATGGCGGCAAGACCGAGGCCGTTGCCGCTGCTCCCTATCCGGGCTCGGGCAAGTCGGTCACCGAGACCATCAAGGACGCAGTCGGCACCATCGGCGAGAATCTGGGCTTCCGCCGCTCGGCCAAGCTCACCGTCGAGCACGGCGCTGTCGCAACCTACGTCCACAATGCGGTTGCCGATGGCCTTGGCAAGCTCGGCGTGCTGGTCGCCATCGAGACGACAGGCAACGCGCAGGCCGCCAACGCCTTTGCCCGCCAAGTCGCCATGCATGTCGCCGCCACCAACCCGATGGCCTTGACCACCGAAGAGCTCGATCCGGCCGCGGTCGAGCGCGAGAAGGCGATCTTCGCCGACCAGGCGCGCCAGTCCGGCAAGCCGGAAGCGATCATCGAGAAGATGGTCGAGGGCCGTTTGCGCAAGTTCTACGAAGAGGTCGTGCTGCTCAAGCAGGCTTTCGTGCTCAATCCCGACATCACCGTCGAGAAGGCGCTGAAGGATGCCGAAAGCGAGATCGGCGCGCCGGCCAAAATCGCCGCCTATCTGCGCTTCGCGCTCGGTGAGGGCATCGAGAAGGAAGAGACCGATTTCGCGGCGGAAGTCGCGGCAGCGGTCAAGAAGTAAACTATTCGTTTGAAAGGCTTTTTCGGCCGGGTGTCCGCGAGGATGCCCGGCCGATTTCTTGCGCGGTGTCGATAAAGGCGCGGAGCTTCGGGGCCATCGCGGCGCGGCGCGGGAAATAGAGGAACAGTCCCGGTTCCTCGATCGATGCCTCGCCAAGGACTTCGACCAGCCGGCCTGCCTCGATGTCGGGCTTGACAAGCGGCTCGAACAGATATGCGAGGCCGATGCCGGCAAGGGCCATGTCTTTTGCCGACAGCGGTTCGCTGACGACGACGCTGCCGCGCGTCTCGACGCCGATATCCTTGCCCTGGTCTGACAGATCCCAACGGTAGAGCGCACGTGATCGCAACAGCCGATAGCCGATGCAGTTGCGGGTGGAGAGATCAGCAATTGTTCGCGGCTTTCCGTGGCGGCCGATATAGGCCGGAGAGGCGACAATGGTCGTCCGGAACGGCTGAGTCAGCCGCACCGTCACCATATCCTCGGCGATCATCTCGCCCAGCCGGATGCCGGCGTCGAAACCCTCGCCGACGATATCGCTCAGACGTTCGTCGGTGACGATCTCCACCGTCACGTCAGGGTAACGTTCCGCCATCGCCGTCAGGATGGGCATCAGCGCCAGAGGCAGCGCCAAACGCGGCGCGTTGATCCTGAGCAGTCCGCTTGCCCGGCCTTTGACAGAGCGGATGCGTTCGATCCGGTCGGCAATGTCTTCCAGCGCCGGCTCCGCCGCAGCGACGAGGGCGGTGCCAGCCTCGGTCAGCGAGACGCTGCGTGTGGTGCGGGCAAACAACGGCTGGCCGATTCGCTCCTCCACCAGCCGCACCGCATGGCTGACCGCTGACGGGCTCATGCCGAGCTCGGCGGCCGCCGAGGCGAAGCCGCCACGCCGCGCGACGGCAACGATTATAGGTAGGTGGCTAAGCAGATCGCGATCCATTCATGCATGGTATCGCATAGTCCATTCGGATAATGCAATCTTATCGGATAGGGAAGAAGAACGCATCTTTGGCTGCATCACACGGCAATCGCCGAGCAGCCAAGGAGACGTCCATGACCGACCTCAAGTCCGAACGAACCCGTAATCTCGAGACAGTGCGTAAATTCTTTGACCTGATGCACCGCAAGGACATTGAGGCATGGGGCAACCTTTGGGCTGAAGATGGCCGAATCCTTGTCTTCTACCCGCCGGCAGGATTTGGAAGCAGCATCGATGGTAAGGCCGCGATCCTGGCGGCCTTCCGAGGCCTCTTCGGCAATTTCGAATCCTTCGACTCCCAGCTGACAGCCGTCTATCCGGCAGCGGATTCGGACGCGATCGTCGTTGAGTACAAGAACCGCGCGATGCTGATTGGCGGCTCTGAATACACCAACAGCAATATCGCGATCTTCCGCTTCGAGAGCGGTCTGATCAGCGCCTACCACGACTATTTCGATCCGCGTCGGTTCCAGGTGGTGGTCGATACGCTGGCCAAGGCCTGACTGCATATCCCAGGCAAGGACCTCAATCCCGTTTTCAAATTTCAGGAGAAAATCCATGACCATGTCCTACTACACGCTCGGCAACAGCGGGCTGCGTGTCACTCGTCTGGCGCTCGGCACCATGACGTTCGGCACGGAATGGGGCTGGGGCGCGGAGAAGGAAACGGCGCGCGCCTTGGTTGATGCCTATGTCGAAGCCGGTGGCAATTTGTTCGATACCGCCGATCTCTATACCGGTGGCACGGCCGAAACCTGGCTCGGCGAATTCATCGCCGAGCGTGGGCTGCGCGACAAGGCGGTGATCAGTACCAAATTCACCTACAACGCCGAACCGGGTAATCCAAATGCCGGCGGCAACGGCCGTAAGAACATCCTGCGGGCGGTAGACGGTTCGCTGAAGCGGCTCGGCACCGATTACATCGACCTCTACATCCTCCATACCTGGGACAGGCTGACGCCACCGGAGGAGGTGATGCGGACGCTGGACGATCTGGTGCGCGCCGGAAAGATCCGGCATGTCGGTCTGTCCGACGTGCCGGCCTGGTACGCAAGCCGGGCGCAGGCGATCGCCGAGCATCGCGGCTATGAACCGGTTTCGGCGCTTCAGCTCGAATATTCGCTGGCCGAGCGCAACATCGAGCACGAGTTCGTGCCGTTCGGCACGCGCTATGGCGCTGGAATCATGGTCTGGAGTCCGTTGGCCAGCGGCCTGCTCAGCGGAAAATGCCGTTTCGATACAATCGTCAAGGATGGTGGCCGGCTGGAGACAATGCGTGGTTCGACCAATCCCGGTTTCCAGAAATTCACCGACCGCAACTGGCAAATCGTCGCCGAACTGGAGAGGGTTGCCGGCCAGCTCGGCCGCAGCATGGCCCAGGTCGCCCTGAACTGGGCGGCAAACAGGCCAGGCATTGCGTCCGTCATCGTCGGCTCCACCAGGCTTGACCAGCTCAAGGACAATCTCGGCGCGCTTGATTTCGACATTCCCGAAGACCTTCGGGCACGGCTCGATGCGGTGAGCCGGCCGGTCACGCCCTTTCCGTATTCGTTCTTCGGCCCTGAAATACAAGGCGGCTTGACCGGTGGGCAGGCGGTTGGCGACAAGCCGGCAAGCTATCTGCCGGATCTGCTCATGCAAGGCACTTTTGCCGGCGTGAGCTGACGGCTATCCCAGTCCACGATCTCAACTTTCCGGCTCGGGGGCCGCGGGGCAAAGCGGCGCCCGGAGGGGTTTGGGACGCCCCCTGTTTTGGGGGGGCCCCGCAGCGCCGCCCCCCCCAGGTGTCGAGGACCACAATGCCGGGGAGCCCCCCGGACCCGGGGGGGTTTA
>NZ_JAMYNH010000020.1:0-103489 GCF_040318975.1 Mesorhizobium sp. M0983
CGCGGATCTGGAGGCCAGCACGACGGCGCGCTTCGAAGCGTCGGCCAAGACAGGCAAGGTCCGCAGGTTCAAGGAGTTCGTTGACGCGCCCGCGGCGCGGCCGAGAACCACATCAAGTCGTGGAAGACGCATCTTGCCGCCGACCGCACATCCTGCACCAGAGCGACGGCCAACCAGTTCCGGCTATTCCTGCATGCCGGTGCTTACTGGTTGATGTGGGGCTTGCGGGCCGCGATGCCGAGGCGCTCGAGCTTTGCCGTCGCCCAATTCGACACGCTGCGATTGCGCCTCATCAAAATCGCTGCGCGGGTGGTCGAGATGAAATCGCAAATCCGCCTGCACCTGCCGACATCGTGCCCCGACCAGCGCATCCTGCGCATCGTCGTCGATCGCATCCCCCAACTCGCGACATAACGATGGGGGCAGACGCCCCGAAACGAACCCGTCGACCGCAACCTGCAAACCCCCGCCTGCCATCACGACGGAGCAATCCCGGCGCCTGACGAGGCGCGTGGAAAAGCACCGCAACGGCGACCACAACGTCGCTTCAGGCCGTCAAAAGCTTATCGCCGTGCATCAAGGCGGCTAGAAGCGCGCCGGCAGCCTGGCGGGGGGCTTGGGGTTAGACTGCCGGCGCACGCCACTCATGAAGAGCGGCCCCTTTTTGCGGTTCCGACACCCATAGTCAACCCGGCAGCGTCTGGATGCCCGCTGTGCTCTTTTCAGAGCGGCTCGCGATGCCGGCCATGTCGGCCGATCCTGCCTAGCATGGGGGGCCACTCTCGTCGGCCGAGTTGATGCTCCAGCCAGTATCGCCTTGCCGACCAGCATGGGTTCGCCGTTAGCAATCCATCCTCGCGAGCCAATGCTATCGTGCACGTGTCGCAGCACTCCGGGCGGCTATATCGCCTAAGACAGCATGACGAAGCGTTCCAACTTCCTGTTCGGCGAGCCCGTGTGCAGTTCCTGACTCGGACAGTGGACGAGAATTCTCTTGGCGGTACTGCGCCAGAAGGCATTCGCGTCCAACGGAATCAAGCGACGACTATCAGCCGCAAACGTCACATCACAAGAGCGGTCTTCCACCCATTGCAGATTATCCGACTGATCAGGCGGCGTCCGATATGTCCGACTCTGCCTCAAGAATTCCCACAGGTATGGACAGCGATCTCGCTATCCGATTCCGATAGCCTTTATTGTACTTTAGACCCCGCTCGATGTTTTGGATTTCCTGAGCGGCAAGCCCGCACGCGACCGCGAGGTCCTCGATTGAATACCCAAGGTGCTCACGATAAGCGCGGATGATGTGGGTCCCCTGCGACATAGCCGTCAAGACTGGCTCGGGAATGCGCGAATCCTTCATAAACATCTCCAAGAAGATGGGAGCGCCTGACAAATCGGGAGATTTCCTCCCCGACCCTGGCGCACATCCAGCAAATCAAAAAAATGGACGTCCATTCGGCCGGACCGGCCTCATCCATGGAATGGGCCACTTGAAATTGGCAGCCGGGTCGGAATATGGCGGCTCACCTGCTTCTGATCAAGTTCTAAGAACCTGCCCGCCATGAGATGGCCTGATCGGCTGTAGCGCATTCGACCTGCGATCCTACACGACTCATTCTCCCCGATGGCTTTCTTGAACAGCAACTCGAACTCTCACTGACGCCTCCAGTGGCTATTCGCGGCACCGTGAACCCAGCCTCGCGGACGCTGATACCTTCGACCAATTTCCACCGCCGATGCAGCGAAGATGGACAAGCATCGCCACCTATAAAGGTTCACAATCACTCGACCGTGACCGATTTTGCGAGATTGCGCGGCTGGTCTACGTCTGTGCCCATGAAGAGCGCCGTGTGGTAGGCAAGAAGCTGTATCGGCAGCGAGAAGATCATCGGCGCGATAATCTCGTCGACAGCCGGCAACACGAGCGTGTGCATGGTGTTGAGTTTCGATGCGGCTGCCCCTTTTTCATCGGTGATGAGGATAATCCGCCCTCCACGGGCAGCCACTTCCTGCATGTTGGAGACGGTCTTGTCGAAAAAGCGATCATGGGGCGCGATGACGATCACTGGCATGTTGTCGTCGATCAATGCGATCGGACCGTGCTTCAATTCACCCGCCGCATAGCCCTCGGCATGGATGTAGGAAATCTCCTTGAGCTTCAGCGCACCTTCCATCGCTAGCGGGAAACTGGTGCCACGGCCGAGATACAGGACGTCACGACACTTTGACAGTTCGCGCGACAGGAACTCGATCTCCGGCTGGATGCTGTTGAGTACCTGGCCCATGACGCGCGGCACTTCGGCGAGGCTCCTGACGAGCGCCTGCAGCTCGTCTTCGGTTACGGTCCCGCGGGCTCTGGCGGCGCCGATGGCGAGTGCGGCTAGAACCGCAAGCTGGCAGGTAAACGCCTTGGTGGAGGCGACGCCGATCTCCGGTCCGGCAAGGATCGGGAAGACCGCATCGGCCTCCCGAGCGATGGTCGATTCGCAGGCATTGACGATAGCGCCAATTTTCAGCCCACGCTCCTTGCAGTACCTCAACGATGCGAGCGTATCGGCGGTTTCGCCGGACTGCGAAATGAAAAGAGCCGCCGACTGCGGCGACAACGGGATCTCGCGGTAACGGAATTCGGACGCAACGTCGATTTCAACTGTCAGGCGCGCATAGCGCTCGAACCAGTATTTTCCGATCAGTCCGGCGAGATAGGCGGTCCCGCAGGCCGAGATCGCCAAGCTCGGGATCCTGGCGAAATCGATGCCAGAAACCATGTCGGCGCGATTCTCTATGATGTTGCTATAGTGACGGAGAGCATGGGCGATGACTTCGGGCTGCTCGTAGATTTCCTTCTCCATGAAGTGGCGATGGTTGCCCTTGTTGGCCAGATCGGCCGCGGCCGTGGAGGTATGGCGCGGACGCTCGACGGGATGGCCGTCGAAATCGAAGATATGGGCGCCCGAATTGCCGACAACGGCCCAGTCGCCCTCGATGAGATAGGTAATTTCATTGGTGAAGGGAGCGAGCGCGATCGCGTCGGAGCCCAGGAACATCTCGCCGTCGCCGTGACCGATCGCCAGCGGTGGTCCGTTGCGCGCCGCCATGATGGTCGACGGATCATCTTCGAAGAGGACGGCAAGCGCATAGGCGCCCCTGACGCGTTTCAGCATGGCACGCATCGCCTCTTGCCGCCTCATGCCCTCCCGGCGGTGTCTTGCCAAGAGATGCGCGATGACCTCGGTGTCGGTATCGGTCTGGAACTCGGCGCCAGCCGCCGCCAATTCGTCCTTCAGCTCGGTGAAATTCTCGATGATCCCGTTATGGACGACGGCGACACCGTCGGTAAAGTGCGGGTGCGCATTGCGTTCCGTCGAGGCCCCATGGGTTGCCCAACGCGTGTGGCCGATGCCGATGTTGCCGCTCAGCGGCTCTTCCTTCAGTCTCCTCTCGAGATTGACGAGCTTGCCCTCGGCGCGCCGGCGGTGCAAGGCACCTTCGGTGATCGTCGCAACGCCGGCGGAATCATAGCCGCGATATTCCAAACGCTTCAATGCGTCGACCAACCGATCCGACACCGGCTGTTGCCCAACGATGCCAACAATCCCGCACATGTTCGTCTTCCCATTCTTGCCGGCAGCTTCAGCCCACGCGAGACGGATACCCATCCGGCCGCTTTCATTGGGGATCTTGTAGTAGTATTCGGTAATATTGGTACAATTGATTGTAGGGATAACTATCATCCACCCCATGGATGAGCCGCCTGATCTAAACTTCTCGTTGCGCCTGACGCCCTCATGACCGAACGCAAGCCCACACCCCGCGGCACGAAGGAACAATCGGCCATGCGCGACCATCCCGGCTACGCACCTGACACGAAGCGCCGCCGCTCGTGATCACGCGGTGATCGGCATGATCACAAGCACTGTAGTTAGGCAGCATCAGCGACGCATGATCGGCATCATCATCATCGGCAGCGTCGGCGCCGTCGGCATGATTCACGTGTTCGTCACGTTGATCATAATCATCGTCGCCGCCGATCAAGTTTAATGCCTGCCGCTGTTGACGCGGCTTTCGCCGGTAGAGTTTAGCCCGCGATGGCCTGTCAATACGCTGTTGGTCGGCATGGCCGAAACCGAGAGTCAGGCGGCACAGGCCACAGAGCACGTTCAGCGACCGTTTCAGTCAGCGCCGGCTTTGTCGGGGTTCGTAACGTCATCAGGATTCTCGGGGCATGAATGCACTATCACGAAAACGTTGGTTCTCAGTGCTTCGTCCGTATTACTCAAACCCGATTCCCGCTGCGGAAGAACTAGGCGCGTGTCACGTCTTGTACAAGGCACAATAGCAGTGAGAAATGGAGATTGATGCCTGCGCGTTTTCGAATAAGACAATCACCAAGCTGTCACCCGAATTACGTCAGGAACTGTCTATAGCCGCCGCCCATCAGGTAGCGGCCACGTTGGATGGCGCGACGCACCTGATCGCGAAGATGGCTACCTGGATGAGACCAATCTTCTTCGACACGGCGTCTCCCGAACAGGGCAATGGCGATCTCCTGATGAGATGCTCCCGCAAGCGAGCCATCCAAAGCCTGGAGCACGATACGCAGACGCGCTCCGCGGGGTTCCGGCGGAAAGCAAGCAGCTGCCAGGCGGCCGCAACCATTGATGTCGTTCAGGAACTGAAGGGCAGCGACATGGAACTTCAGGTGCTGCGGCTGCACGATCGCGTCGACATATAGCCGCAACGGGCGGAGAACGGATGCACCGGAAAGGGCGATCTGCAGACTCCGGCAGTCCTCCCTCAGCAGCACGTGCTGCACGCCGGCAGGTGTCAGCAGGATGTCCTTGCAGCATGAGAGCGAAGGGAGATCAAGCGGTTCAAAATCGTGGTCGAGCCCAACCGGCTCCGCGGCCGCTCGTAGAATACGGGCGCAGTCGCGCGGATCCCAAAAGACCCTTGCCGACGTAGCGTCCGACTGTGGCGCGTCCGCGAAAAAGGAGGCTCCATTGTCTTAGGAAAGATGATCCTGTCGGCAACTCGATTATCTTCATGTCGGCCTGAGCTCCGACAATGCAGGCGGACGGTGCCATTTTGGCGTGGTCGCGCTGGAATTGTGGATTGCGCCGAAGAAACTCCCAGGCCCAGGCAGTGCGTGGCAATCGTCTGGCGTAGTGGTAAGCTTCGTGACGACGCCAGTCCGGCCAGCATACAAGACCGACCGTCGCTTCCTTGGGCAGACCAGCATCCTTCACGGCTCAGGTGTCCACAATGGCGCTATGCCGACGGGCCTAGAACCGGTTGCCACAGTACCGGTCCGCTCAGACGTCCCCTGCTGCGGATGCGCAAAAGGCTCGCGCGGGAAATCTCGAGAAACCCGGCCACCGCCTCCGTTTTGCCGACGGACTTGGGTTGTCCGATGCGCGACAATGGCCACGTCGCGAGGCGAAGGATCCGTTCCATGCGCGTGTCCGTCACCGTTACTATCCGGGTCAGATCCTTGGCCAAGCCGAACTCGATCATGCCCGCGAAGAGCTCGTAGGTTGCCTGGGCCAGTCCGCCCGCTGCCTTGGGCGCCGACGGAGGAAGATCGAGCGCGAAACGACTGCTCTCCCATATGTCGGCAGTCGAGGGCACGACGTCAGCACCCAGCAGCACCGGGAACGTGTCGCGCAACATTGTGGGTCCGGTGCTGGGCAAAAGACGCACGCAACCGCGAATTCGCCAGTCGGATCCCTTGAGGAGCAGATAGACAGGCTTCAGACCATCAAACGGGTCTGTTTCCATCTGGTCTTCGGTATCAACTTCCCAATCGAGCCTTTCCTTGAACACCCGAAACCTGAGCCCGTGCATCTCTTTGAGCTCGCTTGCGAACTCGTCGTAAAGGTCTGGTGTTATCAGCTGCATCATGGTCGCCTCCGTGCGGGATGTGTTCCCGCCATCGAAGGGCAAAGCCGGCAGCGATGCAGCCTGTAGAGGTTTACAGCTATCGTGGCCAACGAATCAGGATCTCGCCTGGCCGGAGGCAGCCAGTCGTGCAACGGCCTGGTTGATCGTCCGAACGCCAAGCTTTGCCTTGGCGTTTTCCAGATGAAAGGTCACGGTGCGCTTTGAGACGCCGAGAAGCTGGCTGATAACCCAAGCCGACTTGCCGCGCGCCGCCCATTTCAGGCACTCGAACTCCCGCGGGGTGAGCGTTACACCATCCACCACGCGATCTTCGGCGAGCCTGCGCCGGACATGGATATGAAAGTTGATGGCCACCAGCTGCAATGCTTTTTCGTAACGTGTCAGTGACCGCAACAGAGGCGGGCGGGACTCGTCGGAAGCAAAGGTCAGGGCAGCAAACCGGCCGCAATGATCATGCATGGACATCGTCAGGCCGCCGCGGATGCCAAACTCAGCCGCACTCTCCAGAATTTGTTGCTGCGAATTCGGCAGACAGTGCCGAGCGCGATCCACACCCCAATCAAAGGTATCCCAGCCTTGCAGCCCGCGCAGGATGACCGGATCAAGACTGTGGTACCGCTGTTGCAGATAACGTGATGTCCAGGATGAAGGATAGTTTGAGATCAATTGCGGGGCGTCGCCGGGGGCCGACGGGTAAGTGAAATAGGCGAATAGCGGAAAATCGAAGCCGGCTGCAGCGGATGCCATTGCCTCACGGAGATCGGCAGCATCAACACTTGCAGACAGTTGCTCAACGAAGTTCTCAAACACGCGATGCATTTGCGCTTTGCGTAACCTCCGTGATCGCTCGATGCCAGGCAGAGACCTTGTTTTAAACGATCCCGGACGGATACAGCGCGTGCCGAGAACCCCGTTAATCTGTTGAAACCCGTGATATTCTGACGTTGTCTATGAGCCGTGTGCCGCCGAGCCAGGCCGCGACAAGCAAGCGTGCAGGTCGGTCAAGGCTTGTCATGGGTCGCAGATCTGCCTCGTCGCGAAGTTCCAGGTATTCGACCTCGCGATAGCCCGCAGCCAGAATTGCTGCGCGCGCTTCGGCAAGCGTTGGCAGGACGGGCGAGCCGCGGGCAAGCCGCTCAGCCGTCTCGAGCAAGACCGATGATAGGTCGGGGGCAACAGCACGCTCTGCTTGCGAGAGCCGGACATTGCGCGATGATAGTGCAAGACCGTCGGCTTCGCGGACTGTCGGACAAGGAACAATGGTGATTGGAATATCCAGGTCCCGGGCCATACGCCTGACTAGCTGAAGCTGCTGAAAGTCCTTTTCGCCAAAGAAGCCGAAGTCAGCGCTGGTCTGCAGGAAGAGCTTGGCGACGACGGTCGCCACGCCATCGAAATGTCCCGGCCGGAAGGCACCGCACAGGCCCTCGCTGACACCGGACACCGAAACGGTCGTGGCGAAGGCCGCCGGATACATCTCCTCTGCGTCCGGCGCATAAAGCAGGTGCGCGCCAAGCGGTGCCAGCTTGGCGGCATCCTCGTCCTCGGTGCTCGGATACGCGGCGAGATCGGCCTCGCTGTTGAATTGCTTCGGGTTGACGAAGAGCGTCACGATCACCCGGTCGGCCTTCACGAGTGCCGCGCGCACCAGGCTGAGATGGCCCTCATGCAGGACGCCCATCGTTGGCACGACGGCAATCCTCACGCCCTCGCGGCGCCATGCGGCGACGATTTGGCGAAGCTGGGCAACGCTCCTGACAATCGGCACGCTCACGCTGCTTCTCCGCTCTTGGTGGCGTCCCCGTCGGCGGGCTTGGGCGCATCGGCAAACACGTGCTCGGCGGCCGGAAACTGGCGCTCCTTCACTTCCCGCGCATAGGCCGCGATCGCAGCCGCAGCGGCCTCCCCCAGTTCAGCATAGCGCTTGACGAATTTGGGCCGGAAGTCGCCGAAGAGGCCCAGCATGTCGTCGACGACGAGAATCTGGCCGTCACAGGCGGCCGAGGCACCGATGCCAATGGTCGGGGTCGCCACCTCCCCGGTGATCCGGCGGGCGAGCGCCTCGGGAACCTTCTCCAGCACGACCGCAAAGGCGCCCGCTTCGCTCACCGCAAGCGCGTCGCGCCTGATGCGCTCGGCATCCCCGCCTCTGCCCTGCACGCGGTAGCCACCGATGGTGTTGATCGACTGCGGCGTCAAGCCGACATGGGCCATGACCGGCACGCCGCGCGCGGCGAGGAAGCCGATCGTCTCTGCCATCGTTTCGCCGCCTTCGAGCTTGACGGCCGCGCAGCCGGTCTCGGCCATGACGCGCGCGGCATTGCGGAAAGCCTGCTCGGGGCTTTCCTCGAAGGAACCGAACGGCAGGTCGACGACCATCAGCGCCTGCTCGAGGCCACGGCGCACGGCCTGGCCGTGAATGATCATCATCTCCAGCGTCACACCGAGCGTCGAGGGCAGGCCGTGGAGAACCATGCCGACGCTGTCGCCGACCAGCACCACATCGCAATGGGGATCGACAAGCCGGGCGACTGGGGTCGTGTAGGCGGTAAGACAGACGAGCGGCGTCCCACCTTTGCGCGAACGAATATCCGGCGGTGTGATCGCCTTGGTGTCACCAAACGCACTCAATGGACCCTCCTTCCCCAACGTTACCAACCGCGGGTGTCGCGTTTGCCACATTTTTGTGCAAGTGCGAAGAGCTAAAAATGGCCGTGCAGCTGTGCGGTGTTGACGTGCGGACAGGCGCGCTTACATTTAATCGATTCAGGCGCTCCCGAGCTGGCCAACCACTTTCGCGAACATGGACGATCAGGCAAAAGGACCCAGGAAAGACAGAGCCGCCGTCAAGGCCGACGAAGTCAAAGTGGACCTGATCGCCTTTGTCGTCGCCGTAAACGACAGTGAACCCTGTGTCCTCACCATCGGCCAGGCGGACACCCTGCCCTCCGGACCATTTGCGCTTGAGCACCGATCGCTGCAATCCGGTTTGAGGGGGTGGGTCGAGCAGCAGACCGGCCATCCGCTGGGGTATATTGAGCAACTCTACACCTTCGCGGATCGGGATCGCATCGGCGCCGAGCGCCAGCAGCGCGTCATCTCCATCAGCTATCTCGCATTGACCCGCAAGGAACAGGCAGCTGGCTCGCCCAAGTGCGGCTGGCAGAGCTGGTATGAATATTTTCCATGGGAGGACCACCGCTCCGGCACGCCTCCGGTCGTGCTGGACGTTCTGCGACCGCGCCTGATTGAATGGGCAGACGGCGTCAGCGACGCGGCCACGCGACGTGAACGCTGGCAGCGGGCGACGATAGCCTTCGGCTTCGACGACCGCCTTTGGAACGAGGAACTCACGCTTCAACGCTATGAGTTAGTCTACGAAGCAGGCCTGGTCCAAGAGGCCGGAAGCGGACGGGACGCGACGCTGCCTCCGCTGGTGCCCAGCAAGTCTATGGTCGCCGATCATCGCCGCATCGTGGCGACCGGCATTGCGCGGCTGCGCTCCAAGATCAAATACCGGCCGGTCGTCTTTGAGCTGATGCCGCCGGTCTTCACGCTTTTGCAGCTGCAGCGAACCGTGGAGGCGCTTGCCGGCAGGCTCGTGCGTAAGCCGAACTTTCGCCGGCTGATCGAGCAGCAGGAGCTGGTCGAAGAGACCGGAGAGGCAACCGCGGAGACCGGCGGCCGGCCAGCGAAGCTTTACCGGTTCCGCCACGCCGTTCTCGACGAGAGGGTCATCGCCGGGACAAAATTGCCGCTGGCGCGGGGTTGACATCGCTTATACTCACAGCAAGTATATGCTGGTTATTTTCAACTAGAGTATAAGCTGGAGGGGTCGATGAGCGCCATGCTGCCTGCGACCGCGTTTCTCTACGAGCGCGTCCGACGAGTGATCCCGCCGATCGAATGGCCGGCTTTCGTCGAGGATATCGAGGCGATCATTGCACTGAAGCGCGAGCGCAACGCCATCATCCTGGCGCACAACTATCAGACCCCCGAGATCTTCCATTGCGTGGCCGACATCGTCGGCGACAGCTTGGCACTGGCCCGCACGGCTGCGACGATCGAGGCGCAAGTCATCGTGCTGGCCGGCGTACATTTCATGGCCGAAACGGCCAAGCTGCTCAATCCGCAAAAGACGGTGCTCATTCCCGACCTGCGGGCAGGCTGTTCGTTGGCGGAATCGATCACGGCAGAAGACGTGCGCTTGATGCGCCAGCGTTATCCCGGCGTGCCGATCATCACTTATGTCAACACGTCGGCCGAAGTGAAAGCCGAGTCGGATATCTGCTGTACATCCGGCAACGCCAAGGCGGTCGTCCAATCCCTTGGCGTTCCCCAGGTGATCATGTTGCCGGACGAATATCTGGCCCAGAATATCGCCGCCCAGACCGATGTGCAGATCATCGCCTGGAAAGGGCATTGCGAGGTGCATGAGCGCTTTACACCGGCCGACATCCGCGAGTTGCGCGAAAGCCATCCCGGCGTGATCGTGCTCGCGCATCCCGAATGCCCGCCCGACGTCGTGGCTGAAGCAGATTTTTCCGGCTCGACCGCTGCCATGTCCGACTATGTCGAGAGGCAAAGGCCGGCACGTGTCGTGCTGATGACGGAATGTTCGATGAGCGACAACGTCGCGTTAGCGCACCCAGAGGTCGAGTTCATCCGGCCCTGCAATTTGTGCCCTCACATGAAGCGGATCACGCTTGCCAACATCCGCATGGCGCTCGAGCAGAACCACCATATCGTAACCATCGAACCCGGGATCGCCGGGCGCGCGCGGCTTGCGGTCGAACGGATGCTGGCAATTTGAGCGCCGATGTCCGCAGCTTCTTCGGGCGGCCCATTATCATCGGCGGCGGCATCGCCGGATTGATGACCGCGCTTCAACTGGCGCCGGAGCCGGTGCTGCTTCTGTCCAGGACGCTGCTGGGAGCTGACAATTCGAGCACCTGGGCACAGGGTGGTCTGGCTGCAAGTTTCGGCGAAGACGACGATCCGGCACTGCACCTGGCCGATACGCTTGCCGCCGGGGATGGTCTCTGCGACAGAGACGTGGCGAGCCGCATCCTCCAAGCCGCGCCCAAGGCGATAGAGGGGCTTGCGGGCTTTGGGGTTCCCTTCGACCGTACGCCGAAAGGATCACTGTGCCTCGGATTGGAGGCCGCACACAGCCGACGTCGCATCGTTCATGCGCATGGTGACGGCACCGGGCGTGAGATCATGCGTGCCCTGATCGCGGCTGTGCGTTCCACTCCCTCGATTGTTGTCGTGGAGGGCGTGGAAGCGCGCCGGCTGGCGGTGCGAGAGAATGCGATCCGAGGCGTCTGGGCGAGCGGTTCGATAGGACCTGTCTTCTTCGGCTCACGGCGGGTCGTCCTCGCCACCGGTGGGATCGGGGGACTGTTTCTCGACACCACGAATCCTTCGGGCAGTTGTGGACAGGGCCTGGCGCTTGCGGCCCGCGCTGGAGCTGTCCTTGCCGACCTCGAGTTCATCCAGTTCCACCCGACCGCGCTTGACGGCCCGGAACGCCCTATGGTGCTGCTCAGCGAGGCCGTCCGCGGCGAAGGTGCTGCCCTGATCGACGAAACCGGCCAAGCTTTTCTCCAGAGCGTGCCAGGGGCGGAACTCGCGCCTCGTGATGTCTTGGCGCGCGCCGTCTGGAACCATCTTGCCAACGGCCACCGTGTTTTTCTCGACGCGCGGCAACGGCCTGGCCCGGAATTTGCTCGACACTTCCCGACAATCGCATCAGCCTGTCGTGGAGCGGGCATCAATCCCGCGCGCGATCTCATCCCCATTCGTCCGGCCCAACACTATCACATGGGTGGCGTTGCCGTGGACGGCTCCGGTAGGACGTCCGTCAAGGGGCTGTGGGCCTGCGGCGAAGTCGCTTCGACAGGACTGCATGGCGCCAACAGGCTCGCCAGCAATTCCTTGACCGAGGCCGTCGTGTGCGCGCGCTGGGTCGCTGAAAGTGTCGCCGGAACGCCTGCTCGCAGAACAAGGCCTGCGGTTGCGGACGTTTACCCATCGCCCGCTTCGATACCCGTGCGTGTTTTCCTGTCGCGTGCACTGGGCATCGTCCGGGATGGTGAAGGTCTGAAAGCAGCCGCACGTGCCTTATTGCCGCTCGCCGAAAGCCAGGACGCGGCCTCGGATTCGGCGGCTGTCGGGCTAATGATCGCGGTTGCCGCCTTGTTGCGCCAAGAAAGCCGCGGCGCTCATTACCGGACAGATTTTCCTCATCATGCGACTGTCGCCCGACGGTCCGAAATCACCCTCGAAGCCGCCTTGGCCGCTGCGCGGGAACTCGGAAACTCGCCAAGCCTCGAAGGGGCAAAGTGATGACGCTCTCACCGCTTCCCACGGTCATGCTTGAGCCGCTTGTAAGGGCAGCTCTTCTTGAAGACCTTGGCAGAGCCGGCGACTTGACCACGGAGGCCATCGTGCCGAAGGCACACCAAGCGGGAACCGTGCTGGCGGCGCGCCAGTCCGGAGTTGTCGCCGGCCTCGATCTGGCGATGCTCGCTTTCCGCTTGATTGATCCTGATGTCGAAATCTCGGTGGAGCGGGCAGACGGCTGCAATGTCATGGATGGAGAGGTCATTGCAACGGTGAGTGGTCCGGCCCGGGCCATTCTCACAGCCGAACGGACGGCGCTCAATTTTCTCTGTCATCTGAGCGGCATCGCTACAGCAACGGCATCGATCGTCGCTGCGGTTCGTGGATATGGCGCGAAGATCGTCTGCACGCGCAAGACGACGCCCGGATTGCGGGCAGTCGAAAAATATGCCGTGCGCGCAGGTGGCGGATCCAATCACCGCTTCGGCCTGGACGACGCAATTCTGATCAAGGACAACCACATCGCCATCGCAGGCGGCGTTCGCCCGGCGCTCGAGCGAGCACGAAGACGGGCCGGTCATCTCGTCAAGATCGAAGTCGAGGTCGATACGCTGGCCCAGTTGGAGGAGGTACTTGGCTTCGCTCCCGATGCGGTTCTGCTCGACAACATGTCCCTCGCCGATCTTCGCCGCGCCGTCGCAATCGTTGGCGGCCGTGCTATCACCGAGGCTTCTGGCGGGATCGCATCCGATACAGCGCGAGCGATTGCCGCGACCGGCGTTGATCTGATTTCAGTCGGCCGACTGACCCACAGCGCGCCGATCCTGGATATCGGCCTCGACTATTGGGGCCCATGATTGCCTGAGGGACGAACAGGATCGAATCAACTGTCCTTTCCGATCGTCATCAATCAGACAGCAAAGCAAGGCAGAACCGGAGGAACAGCATGGACATGCAAACAGCCAGTCCAACGCAGACATCGCCACAGGCTCAATCCCCTGACCCTGGAGCGTGGACCCTGGAGAAGGCTCGGGCACTTCACGATGCCCCCTTCAACAATCTCCTCTTCCTCGCGCAAACCGTGCACCGCCAGAATTTCGATCCAAACAAGGTCCAGCTCAGCCGGCTGCTCAGCATCAAGACGGGCGGATGCCCGGAGGATTGCGGCTATTGCAGCCAGTCGGCGCAGCACGAGACCGGCCTGAAGGCGTCGAAGCTGATGGAGGTCCGGCACGTCGTCGCCGAAGCGAAGAAAGCGCGTGACGCCGGCGCCACCCGCTATTGCATGGGCGCGGCCTGGCGAAACCCCAAGGCGCGCGACATGGATGCGGTGGTGGCGATGGTCGAAGGCGTCAAGGCGCTGGGCATGGAGACCTGCATGACGCTCGGCATGCTCGATCTTGAGCAAGCCGCTCGACTGAAGCAGGCTGGTCTCGACTTTTACAACCACAACATCGATACATCGGAACGCTACTATAGCGAGATCATCAGCACGCGCAGCTTTGCCGAGCGGCTCGAGACGCTCGAGCACGTTCGCCAATCCGGCATCAAGGTCTGCTGCGGCGGCATTGTCGGCATGGGCGAGGAGCCGGTGGACCGGATCGGCATGCTGGTGACGCTGGCCAACCTGCCGGAACATCCGCAAAGCGTTCCGATCAACATGCTGATCCCGATCCCCGGCACCCCGCTTGCCGAAGCCAAGCCGATCGAGCCGATCGAATTCGTGCGCGTAATCGCGCTGGCGCGCATCATGATGCCGAAATCGCATATCCGTCTTTCCGCCGGCCGTACGGCCATGACCGACGAGATGCAGGCGCTGTGCTTTTTTGCCGGCGCCAACTCGATCTTCGTCGGCGACACGCTGCTGACGGCGGACAATCCCGGTGAGGACAAGGATACCCTGCTGTTCCGGCGCCTTGGCATCGAGCCGATGGAACTCGAGGCGCAATGAACGGGGCACCGCTTGCCCGCTATGAGGCGACCTTGCAGGGACTGGCGCGCAAGGACCGGCTGCGGACGCTGAAGCCGCGCGCCGGGCGCGACTTCTCGTCGAACGACTATCTCGGGCTTGCCGCCTCCAAAAGACTTGGCGAAGCGGTTGCGGCGGCGATTGCGCGTGGCACGCCGGTTGGCGCCACCGGGTCGCGGCTGTTGCGCGGCAATGCGCCGGAACACGAGCAGCTCGAGGCAGACGCGGCGGCATTCTTTGGAGCCGACCGCGCGCTGTTCTTCGGCAGCGGCTACATCGCCAACTTCGCTCTGCTGACCGCGCTGCCGCAGAAGGGCGACCTTTTGGTCCTCGATGAGCTCGCCCATGCCAGCATGCATGAGGGTGCGCAGGCCGGGCGCGCACAGTTCGTGCTGGCCGCGCACAACGACGCCAACGCTGTCGACGATGCGATCACGCGTTGGCGCGCCGAAGGCGGCATGGGATGCATCTGGATTGCGGTGGAAAGCCTTTACAGCATGGATGGCGACTGCGCGCCTTTGGAGAGCCTGGCCGCGCTTGCCGATCGGCACAACGCATTTATCGTCATTGACGAGGCGCACGCGACCGGCGTCTGGGGACCGGACGGCCGGGGGCTGGCCGCCGCTTTCGAGGGCCGCGACAACATCGTCGCGCTCCACACCTGCGGCAAGGCGCTCGGCGCATCTGGTGGGCTCGTGACCGGGCCGAGGACACTGTGCGAGTATCTGATCAACCGTTGCCGGCCATTCATCTACGCCACCGCGCCCTCGCCGCTCATGGCGGTCGCGGCGCGCGAAGCGCTCGCAATGCTCGCCGACGAGCCTAGGCGGCGTTTTCAGCTGCATGAACGCGTCGCCCTCGCAGGCCGCCAATTGGTCGATCGCTGCGGCGTGATACCAAGTGGCTCTCAGATCCAGCCCTTGGTGATCGGCGATGTCAGGCGCACCATGGCAGTGGCGGCGCGCCTGCAGGCCCGCGGCTTCGACATACGCGGCATTCGTCCGCCGACCGTGCCCGAGGGCACGTCGCGGCTGCGCATCTCACTGACGCTCAATATCGGCGAAGCCGACATTTCCGCCATGGTCGAGGCGCTCGTCGAGGTGTTGGCTCAGACATGACCGGAGGCGACATGACCAAGCGCATCGTCATCACCGGAACAGACACCGGAATTGGCAAGACGGTGTTTTCGGCCGGGCTTGCCGGCCTGCTTGACGGTTTTTACTGGAAGCCGGTGCAATCGGGCCTCGACGGCGAGACCGACAGCGAGGCGGTTGCGCGACTTGCCGGGCTGCCGTCGGGGCGCGTGCTGCCGGAAGCCTACCGCTTGAAGAGCCCGCTTTCGCCGCATCGTTCGGCCGAAATCGACGACGTTTCGATCGAGGCTGCCGATCTTTCATTTCCGGTCCTGCCGACACCGCTCGTCATCGAAGGCGCCGGCGGGCTGATGGTGCCGCTGAACCGCCGGACAAGGTTCATCGACATATTCGCACAGTGGCAGCTGCCGGTCATTCTGTGCGCCCGCACCGCGCTCGGAACAATCAATCACACCCTGCTGTCGATCGAGGCCCTGCGGGCGCGCGCTATCCCGCTGGCTGGCATCGCCTTCATCGGCGATGAGATGACCGATACGCAACGGACGATCGTGGAATTCGGCGACGTGCCGCAACTCGGCAGGCTGCCGCACCTCGATCCGCTGACGGACAAAACGCTGAGACAAGCGATGATTGCCGGCTTCGACCTCGCTTTGATTGCCGGAGGCGAATGATGCCGCAATCCCGTGTGTGGCATCCCTTCACCCAGCACGCGCTCGAGCCGGCGATCCCTGAAATCGTCCTGACTGAAGGCGCGTATCTCCACAAAGCCAATGGCGTGCGCATTCTGGACGCCATTTCCTCCTGGTGGGTGGTCACCCATGGCCACCGCCATCCCCGCATCATGAAAGCTATCGAGACGACCGCCTCGAGCCTCGACCAGATCATCTTTGCAGGCTTCACGCACGAGCCAGCCGAATGCTTGGCCAAGGCGCTTGTCGGACTCGCTCCCGCCGGACTCGACTGGGTGTTCTATTCGGACAGCGGCTCGACCTCCGTCGAAGTCGCGCTGAAGATGGCGCTCGGCTATTTCCGCAACACCGGCGCTCCGCGCTCGCGCATCGCCGTCATGGAGCACAGCTATCACGGCGACACCATCGGCACGATGAGCGTCGGCGCCCGCGGCGTGTTTAACGCCGCCTACGAACCCTTGCTGTTCGAGGTCGACACCGTTCCCTTCCCGGCCGCCGGGCGCGAGCAGGAAACACTGGATCGGTTCGAGGCCGTCAGCCGCGACCAGCGCGCCGCCGCCCTGATTGTCGAGCCGCTGGTGCTTGGCGCCGGCGGCATGCTGATGTATCCGGCCTGGGTTGTCACCGAATTGAAGAAGATCGCCGAGACCTCCGGCACGCTGCTGATCGCCGATGAGGTGATGACCGGCTGGGGACGCACCGGAACCATGTTCGCCTGCGAGCAGGCATCGATCTCTCCTGATATCCTTTGCACCTCGAAAGGCTTGACCGGTGGCACCATCCCGCTCGCGGCCACGCTCGCCACCGATGCCATCTTCCAGGCCCACTATTCCGACGATCGGAAGAAGACTTTTTTCCACTCGAGTTCCTACACCGCCAATCCGATTGCCTGTGCGGCAGCACTTGCCAATGTCGAGATCTGGCGCGACGAGCCGGTGACCGAGCGGATCGCGGCCTTGAGCGCGAAGCAGGCCGCCGGGCTTCAACGCTTTCGCCACAATCCCTACTTCACTGACAGCCGGACGACCGGCACCCTCGCGGCCCTCGACCTGCGCGCCGGCTCTGCCGGCTATCTGGCCGAGATCGGGCCGAAGCTGCGCGCATTTTTCCTCGAGCGCGGCCTGCTCGTGCGCCCGCTCGGCAATGTCCTCTACCTTCTGCCGCCCTATTGCATCACCGGCGAGGAACTGGACGGGCTCTATGACGCCATCGAGGAGGCCGGCGAACGCTTCGGTTCGAAGCCATGACCAGGTCGTCGCGCATTCTCGGGTTTGGCCATCATGCGCCTGGGCGCAAAGTGGAGAATGCCGAGATCGAGAACAATCTCGGGCTCGAACCTGGCTGGATCGAGCGGCGCACCGGAATTCGCTCGCGATTCTGGGCAACGGATGAAGATACGCTGTCTGGTCTTGCCACGCAGGCTGGCGACATGGCGCTGGCGAACGCCGGCATTGCGCGCCACGAGATCGGTCTGCTGTTGGTTGCCACCTCGACGCCCGACCATCTTCTGCCGCCCAGTGCACCCCTGGTCGCACACAAGCTCGGCCTTGGCCGCGCAGGCGCGGTCGATCTGACCGGTGCCTGCGCCGGCTTCATCTATGCGCTGATGTTTGCGGACGGATTTACCCGCCTGCACGGCAAAGCGAGCCTTGTTATCGCCGCCAATATCCTCAGCCGCCGCATCAATCCCTCTGAGCGCGCCAGCGCCGTGCTGTTTGCCGATGCCGCCGGCGCCCTCGTGATCGGTCTCTGCGAGGATACTGATCGGGGGATTCTCGGTGCCTCCGTGGATTCGGACGGCTCGCGATACGGGCTGATCCAGATTCCCGCAGGAGGAAGCAACAAGCCGTTCCACGGTGACCTCGACCTCGCGCAAACCCGAATGACGATGACCGACGGCCGCGAAGTGTTCGCAAAGGCCGTCGAGATGATGACCGATTGCTCGATAAGCGCGCTAGCCGCTGCCGGAGTGCGACCACAGGATGTCGACCGGTTCGTGCCGCATCAGGCCAATGCTCGCATTTTCGATGCGGTCGGGCGAAACCTCGGCGTTGCCGATCACCTGATCGTCAAGACGATTGCCGAATACGGCAACGCTTCGGCCGCGACGATCCCGCTCTCACTGTCGCTCGCCAATCAAGCGGAGCCGTTTCGGCCGGGCGAGAAAATACTCCTGGCGGCGGCAGGTGCGGGACTCAGCGGCGGGGCGCTCGTCGTCGGGATTTAGCCCAGCGAAGCTGCTCAACATCAGGACTGGCTCTGTGAGATGAATAGGACAACGGGACCAATGCGAAAATAGTCGCCGGCAAGCTGCACGCATCCACGTCACCGAAGCAAACCTCAACTGCCACGGTTCGATAACGCTCGACCCTGACTACTGCGAAGAAGCCGGGATCCTTGCCAATGGATTCGTGGAGACATGGAGCAAGACTTCCGGCGCGCGCATCTCGACCTATGTCATCCTCGGCGAGCGCGGCTCTCGATGCTGCATCCTCAACGGCGCGGCCGCCCGGACCAGCCAGCCCACTCCATCCATCTGGACGAAGCGCGCATTCCGGATCGTTACATTCGTCATCAACAATGTCGTCGGCTTTCTGACCGATGGCAATGCGCTGACGCGGACGGCGTTGACGATTAGATCGGCAGGGGCGCTTCAGCAGAACTTTCGCCGGTTGATGGAGCAGCAGGAACTGGTGGAGGAGACCGGCGAAAGTGCATTTGATACCGGCGGTCGGCCGGCGAAGCTTTATCGCTTCCGCCACCATGTCCTCGACGAAACGGCGGTCGCCCGGACAAAATTGCCGCTGGCGAGGGCTTGACATCCTTTATACTCAACGTAGAAATATCCCTTATAATCAATTCGATTATAACGAGAAATTCATTCGGACGGTCCGAACCCACGGTCTCGCTCGGGAAGCCCGTATGAGTGGATCGAAGTGATCTTGGAAATGAAACGCCCGAGGACGGGCTTTCAACCTTTGTCGTGAAGAGGTGCCGCGCGAGTGGGCCAATGCCTTGCGGCAACGGTGAAGGATGTATACCGACAATAAACGCATGCGTCAAAGTCGCTATCGAATGTACAGTTCGTCTAAATGCGCGATACGTTCGATTTTTGCGAGTAACACTTGGAGAAGTGTCGCATAAAAGAAACGTTTAATTACATAAGCAGGCAAGCTAAACTTTAAACTTGCACAAATGAGCGTAGGGCGCCCTGTTCCAGGGCGCCTTTTTTAAGGATTATCATTAGACTCTCTCCCGGGGGAACTGTGGGGTGCAGAAACAACGCATCGTCCTGCTGGCAGCTGTTTTGGCGTCTGCCTTTGGCTTTTTTTTGCTGATCCTGATCCTGCAGATGGTCAGTTTTTTGGTTGACTAGGCACGCGCAAGCGGGATGGATCGCGCAGAGACACGCGGAAGTTTTTTTCGCCAGCGAAACCCCGACGACCTGATGGGGAGTCGCGCCAGCAGGGTGGGAGCCACGTCCAGTGCCACCGACCATGCGAGATGCCGATTGTTGGCGCGTCTGTCAGTTCGCGCGGCCATATTCATTCTGGTGCCGATCTGTTGCCTTTTCTGCCTTTCCCATGCGTTTTAGGCCGAGCCAATTTGTGAAGCGGGCGGTCAATGGATCTGCGCCTCGCGATTGCCTGCCGTTGCCTTTTGATCTGGGCGGCATAATCCGAGAGCGAACGCTGCAACCGCGGTTCGAATTGCGCGAAGTTGAACCGGACTTCATGCGCCGTCAGGAACTGGTGGGTTGCGCCGGGAAAGCCGGCGACCATCACAAGGTCGCCTTCCTTGACGCCTGCACAGGCCATGGGTAGCCAACTCTTCGGCCGGTAAGGCACATTGTCGCGCGCATATGGCCGGGAGGAACCATCAGGAGCGACATAGGCGCGATAAAAGCCGAAGTCGCCTGTGTGGCGCGGCCACATCCAATTGTCCGTTTCGCCGCCGAAGTTACCGACGCCGAGCGCGGGCGCATAGACAAGGCGCACGTCCTCGATTTCGAGCTTCTGCTGGAGATAGTAGGAGGCGCCGCCATAATAGGCCCCTACGTCGCAGCGGCGATTGGGCTGTCCTTCACATGCGGCGATCAGGGCCTTGCGGTTCGTGGCGAGCCGCTCATAGCGGGCAAACCCATTCAGCTTGTCCGAGACGCCCTTGAGTATTTCGGCGGTCACATCCCGCATGTCCTCGATCACATGGATTCGGCTGCCTGGCGCCGCGGGCAATTCTTCACCCAGGGCTCTTCGTCAGAAAGCCGTCTGTGAGATAGTCCTGGCCCTCCTTGCTGTAGTATCGGATGGATTCGAACACGCAGTGATGATTGGTTGCGACCAGCCCTTGTGGACTGACGAACGAGGCGGAGCATCCGCCCGGTGATACGATCGCGTTGAGCGGGCCAGCGTCCAGACGGCCCAGCTGGGCGGGATCGATCTGGAGCCCATCCGCGCGCATGGCCGCGCCCACTTCCGCAGTCTGGCCCGGCATCCACATACCTTCGTCCGCCGACGTAGCCGTGACCGTCCAGAGCAAGGCGATAGCAGTTGCTTTGGCCAAACATTTCAAATTCGAGTTCGTGCTGACTGTCGCTCTCATCTTGCCTCCTGTTCTCCGCAGATTGGATTGGTGACTATCGGGATGGCCGGAGTCCTGGCGCCCGCGCGGCGGCCACACCGTAAAGACCGAGTGGACGGTTAACGCAGGAATCCTGATGGCGCTCACCTCTCATTATATCGGTCGCGCGCAACGTTTGCGGATCATTCGCTGCACCAATCGTGCCAAATGAATAAAGCCTTCAGTTGCAAATGGTGAGCCGCCCCATCCATGTCCGATCTCCGACGTCGTTCACGTAAAAGGCTCGGTGCTTCCACGCTCGTTTGCTCTTCGCCCGTCCCTCTTCCGTCTTGACTAGCAGGAGCCTACGGCCTATCTCACTGCCGCGTTAGCACTCGCTTCTGGTGAGTGCTAAACACGCTCCGGCAACGGAGAACCGTTCAACATCCGCACCAGGGAAATCCAAAAATGGCAAAGTCGAATTTCCGGCCGCTGCATGACCGCGTGGTCGTTCGTCGGGTTGAGTCCGAAGCGAAGACCGCCGGCGGGATCATCATCCCCGATACGGCGAAGGAAAAGCCGCAGGAAGGCGAGATCATCGCCGCCGGTTCCGGCGCCCGTGACGAGGTCGGCAAGCTCGTCCCGCTGGACGTCAAGGCCGGCGACCGCATCCTGTTCGGCAAGTGGTCGGGCACCGAAGTCAAGCTCAACGGCGAAGACCTTCTGATCATGAAGGAAGCGGACATCATGGGCGTCATCGGCTGACACGCCGCCGCCTTTCATCCGCACCATCCAATCTGAATTTCGGGCGAAATGCCCAGGAGTAAAAAATGGCTGCCAAAGACGTAAAATTCTCCCGCGACGCTCGTGAGCGCATGCTGCGCGGCGTCAACATCCTCGCCGACGCGGTGAAGGTCACGCTCGGCCCCAAGGGCCGCAACGTCGTCATCGACAAGTCGTTCGGCGCACCGCGCATCACCAAGGACGGCGTCACCGTCGCCAAGGAAATCGAGCTTGAGGACAAGTTCGAAAACATGGGCGCGCAGATGGTCCGCGAAGTTGCTTCGAAGACCAACGACATCGCCGGCGACGGCACCACCACCGCGACCGTTCTGGCACAGTCGATCGTCCAGGAAGGCCACAAGTCGGTTGCCGCCGGCATGAACCCGATGGACCTCAAGCGCGGCATCGACCTCGCCGTCGCCGACGTCGTCGCGACGCTGATCAAGAACGCCAAGAAGATCAAGACCTCGGAAGAGGTTGCCCAGGTCGGCACCATCGCCGGCAATGGCGACGTGTCGGTCGGCTCGATGATCGCGGAAGCGATGCAGAAGGTCGGCAATGAGGGCGTCATCACCGTCGAGGAAGCAAAGACCGCCGAGACCGAGCTTGAAGTCGTTGAAGGCATGCAGTTCGACCGCGGCTATCTCTCGCCCTACTTCGTCACCAACGCCGAGAAGATGGTTGCGGATCTGGAAGACGCCTACATTCTTCTCCACGAGAAGAAGCTCTCCAACCTGCAGGCCATGCTGCCGATCCTCGAGGCCGTCGTGCAGACCTCGAAGCCGCTGGTCATCATCTCGGAAGATGTCGAAGGCGAGGCCCTGGCCACGCTGGTCGTCAACAAGCTGCGCGGCGGCCTGAAAATCGCCGCCGTCAAGGCGCCGGGCTTTGGTGATCGCCGCAAGGCCATGCTGGAAGACATCGCCATTCTCACCGGTGGCCAGGTCATCTCCGAAGACCTCGGCATCAAGCTCGAGAATGTCGGCCTCAACATGCTCGGCCGCGCCAAGAAGGTGTCGATCTCCAAGGAGAACACCACCATCGTCGACGGCGCCGGCAAGAAGGCCGAGATCCAGGGCCGCGTCGCCCAGATCAAGCAGCAGATCGAGGAGACCACCTCGGACTACGACAAGGAGAAGCTGCAGGAACGTCTCGCCAAGCTGGCGGGCGGCGTTGCCGTCATCCGCGTCGGCGGTGCGACCGAAGTGGAAGTCAAGGAAAAGAAGGACCGCGTCGATGACGCCCTCAACGCTACCCGCGCGGCCGTCGAAGAAGGCATCGTTCCCGGCGGCGGCGTCGCCCTGCTGCGCGCTTCGCTGGCCATCACCGTCACCGGCGCTAACTCCGACCAGACCGCGGGCATCGCAATCGTGCGTCGCGCGCTGCAGGCTCCGGCCCGCCAGATCGCGGCCAACGCCGGTGCGGAAGCATCGATCGTTGCCGGCAAGATCCTTGAGAACAAGGGCGCGACGTTCGGCTACAACGCCCAGACCGGCGAATATGGCGACATGATCGCCATGGGTATCGTCGATCCGGTCAAGGTTGTGCGCACGGCTCTGCAGGACGCGGCCTCGGTCGCCGGCCTGCTGGTCACCACCGAAGCTATGATCGCCGAGGCTCCGAAGAAGGAGTCGGCTGGCGGCGGCATGCCGGCTGGTATGCCCGGCGGTGGCATGGGCGGCATGGGCGGCATGGGCGGTATGGATTTCTAATCCAGCCCCCTATCAACCTACAGCGGAAAGGGCGGCAGCAATGCCGCCCTTTTTTGTGTGCCGAGCATGATCGACAGCTTGGAGGTGCAAGTCCTCTACCCAGCTGATGGCGGCGAAGCGCAACGGCGTCGTCGTGAGACGGGTCTGGCCGTGTCCTTTCGTTCAGCCGCTGGTCGAAACTCACGATCATCGTGCTGCCTTCCGCCGTGCCGTGGATCTTTACAGGGCTGCGAGAAGGCCTTGCCAACGGCTGGCAGACCCTGGTTGCGGTAGAACTCATCGCATCGTTCGAAGGGCTCCGATTACCTGAAGGCCTATGGTCGTCAGCTCTTTCAATTTGAACTCGTTCTTTCGGCCATGATCGTGGTCGGCCTGACCGAATTGGTGATCCACGGCCTGCTCACGCTTGCCGAAAACTATCTGCAACGCTGGCGTCCGGAGACCCACGATCAGCCTGATCACGATTGCAGGTCGGGATAGGCTGTCGCACGGCGCTTCCATCGCACCGCCGGCCTTCCGCTTCATCGGCCGACATCTGCGGCCGCTTGCGGTGTCGATGGCGCTGCTCGCGATTTGGGAGTTGCTCGCCCATGCCGGCGCTGCTGACCCACGTTTTCTACCGCGGCTGGGAGAGGTGGCGGCCCGCGGCATGGCAGAGTTCAGCCGAGGTGGCCTCGGCTCCAATCTTCTGGCGAGCCTGGAACGTGACCTGATCGGTTTCGTGTGTGGCAGTGTGGCGGAATCGCGCTTGGTCCGGCGATCGGATTTTCCCGCCTTATCGAACGCCTGAGAGGCTCGTGGTCGCGGTTGTGTTACCGCTATTACGTGACCTGATCACGTTGACGATGCCAGCACCTACATTGGCCACTTTCTGGACCATGTACGTCACATCAGGCTCCCCCGCCCGATCGACACGAGCCGGCTCTGTAACCACGCCGCCGTCATATAGCGGTTCCACGACGGCACTGGCGGCAGTCGTCTTCTCAGCGGCTACTGGTGGACGTTTCAGCAGCCAACGAATCCGATGGTGGCAAGGACAGGTAGACCAAGCACCGCGTAGAAGCCGTACTCCGCTGGAGTTCGCCTCGGAAGTGGAGCGACAAGGGCCTGATTTGTCTTGCCATGCCGACATTGTCAGCACGCTTTTCGAAGCCTCTGAATTCCTTAGTGTCCATCCCAGCTCGACCTCCGACCATCCCCATTTCCGGCTGCCCGCGGCACGGCAGCCCTCGGCCTCTAGCTGCGCTCGAGCGGATCAGCGTGCCGTCTGCCTTCTCTGGCCGATCAAAATGTCTGCACCCATTTGGCAATGGCCGTTTCGCGCAAAAGTATTCCCCCGTGAGCCGACTTTCCGAATTGGCTTAACTTCCAAATCTGTGGCTTTGCCTGCATTGCGGAGCGCGGAGTTCCGACCACTCGCCCAAGGGTATGCCATGGCGTTTCGTCTCTTTGTTCCGATCCTTGCCGGTGCAACGCTGCGCGAGCGGCTGCTCGCCTGCATCGGGGCCATGATCGGCATCGCATTGACTGGCGTGATCAGTGCGCTGGCGAACGGGTCTGGCCCACATGTCGCACTGCTAGTTGCTCCAATGGGAGCATCGGCCGTGCTGCTCTTTGCCGTGCCTTCAAGCCCGCTGGCGCAACCTTGGTCGATTATCGGTGGCAATACGATTTCGGCGCTGGTCGGGGTGATCGTGGCGCATTTCGTGCGTGAACCCGTTCTTGCTACCGGCATTGCGGTGGCGCTGGCCATCGCCGCCATGTCGTTCACGCGCTGCCTGCATCCGCCGGGTGGCGCCGCCGCCTTAACTGCGGTGTTCGGCGGACCGGCCGTCTTCAGTTCCGGCTTGCTGTTTCCCTTCGTTCCGGTAGCGCTGAACTCGATCGTGCTGGTCGCACTCGGCTACGGCATCCATAAACTGTCGCGGCGCAACTATCCACATGTGGCGGCCCCCGCCCTTAAAAGCGCGCATGGAACCATCGATCCGCCGGCGCGGGAGCGGGTCGGCTTCCAGCCCGAGGATATCGATGCCGCGCTCGGCGCGCTGGAGGAAACCTTCGATATCGACCGCAACGATCTTGAGCGGCTGCTGCGGCAGGTCGAGTTGCAGGCGATGGTGCGCTCCCACCGCACCCTGCTGTGCGAGGACATCATGTCGCGCGATGTGATTTCGGTCGATGAACATGCGCCTGCCGACCAGGCGCGTCACTTGCTGCTCGATCACAACATCCGGACGCTGCCGGTGACCGACGCCGAGGGCGGGCTGGTCGGTGTAGTTGGCCTGCGCGAGCTGACGAAGGCGACCGACGCGGTGAGGGCTGTGATGTCGAAGGCTGGCACCGCCTCTCCCGATACGCGGGCCATGAGCCTGCTGCCGGTGCTCACCGACGGCCGCAGCCATGCCGTGGTCATCGTCGATGCCGAGCGACGCATTATTGGGCTGATCACCCAGACCGACCTGCTGGCAGCGGCAGCGCGCGTGCACATGGCGGACACAACGCTGGCAGCGGCATAAAATAGGGATCCGGACTTGCTCAATCCGGGAACCCGATGGGGCGCCAATAGGATAGCAGTATGGCGGCCGCCCGACGCTCTCCGGCATCTCCTTCGAGGCGAGCAATGCATCGCCGTCTAGGCAAGGCGAATGCTCCGGACTTCCCAGCCTTTCTTGCCTTGCCCGCCTTCGACAAACACCTTCTGTCCCGCCACCAGCACGCTGAGCCCTGAGCGCGTCAGGGCGCTGGCATGAACGAAGACGTCCTTCTCACCGTTGTCAGGAGCAATGAAGCCGAAGCCCTTTTCGGGTTTGTACCACTTGACCGTGCCCCCCCTCTCCAGCTGCGCACCGGTTTCAACGAAGGTCCCTCCAGCGACGCGCGTATGTGACGGAGTTTTCGAGCGGTGATCGCCGATCTCCAGCACCTGCGCGACTTGATGACCTTTTGGACTTTTTTCGACCGTGATCTTGAGAGGCGTCCCCGCGGCAACATCCCGGCTTCCGGCCGCCTCTAACACTCGCACGTGCAGATAGGCCTCCGTGCCGTCCGACAGTTTGACGAAGCCAAAACCCTTGCTGACTGTGAACCACAATACCTCCGCATCGACAGGATCTGCCGTCACGGGCGGCGGGCGCTGAAAATAGCTTGGCTCGGAAGTCCGTTCCGAAAAGGAAACGGGGTCATCGTCATAGCGATGCCGGCGTGGCTCGCGATGGTCTCGATATTTGCCCATGATCATCTCGACTGGCATGGATGGCGCACTGCGCTACCGTCAAGATAATCTCAATCGGGCGACGCGTTTATGTCAAAAAGGCCGTGAAGGCCGCAGCTGTGCCCGGCCTATCGGCCGAACCCTTTGAAACTAGATTCATTTCCCCTGAAACAATAGTGCCGGCGAGTCGATTTACTGACTCGCATAGGTTGTGTTGGAGCGAGAGTGCGATGATGCTGGCGCGGGCGCACTGGAAGGGCTTTATCAGGCATTGCGGAAAGCCTGCTCCGGGTTTCTTCAAAAGGAACCGAACGGCGGGTCGACGACCATTTGCGCCGGCTCCAGGCCACGGGGCAGGCCTGACCGTGCATGATCATCATCTCCAGCGTCACGCCCAGCGTCGACGCCAAGCCGTGGAGAACCATGCCGCGCTGTCGCCGACGAGAACAACGTCGCAATGTCGATCGACGAGCTTTGAATCGGCGCACTCAATGGGCCTCCTTCCCCAAGCACGGATGTCGCGTTGGCACTTTTTGTGCAGCTGCGAAGAGCTAAAATCGCCACGACGGGTGGTGTTGACGCGCCGACAATTATCAGACAAAAACGGAATTCAATCGGTTCAGCCGCCTACGCGGCAGGGCTCTGCTCAACGACCTCGGGGACCATGGACGATCGCGCAAAAGGGATTAGGAAAGGCGGAGCTGGAGGCAAGGCCAACGACGTCAATGCGGACTTGATCGCCGTTGTGGTCGCCATGGACAGCAGCGCCCCCTGCGTTCTGACCATCCCGCAGGCAAACGCCCTGCCCTCCGGCCCGTTCGAGCTTGCTCACCGTTCGCTGCAGTCGGGCCTCAGAGGATGGGTGGAACAACAGACCGGCCAGCCGCTCGGCTATATCGAACAGCTCTACACCTTCGCCGATCGCGACAGGGTTGGCGCTGACGACCGCGTGGTCTCTATCAGCTATCTGGCGCTCACCCACCAAGACGAAGCTGGCGACCCGGCCGGGCGACACTGGGGAAGCTGGTACGACTATTTCCCGTGGGAGGATCACCGCTCCGGCACACCGGCGGTCGTGTTGGACGAATTGCGGCCGCGCCTGATGGAATGGGCGGATGGCACTGACGACGGTACGACACGCCTCGACCGACGACGGCGGGCGGCGATCGCCTTCGGCTTTGACGACCGCCATTGGAACGAGGAACTCGCGCTTCAACGTTATGAGCTGCTCTACGAAGCCGCCCTGGTGGAGGAAGCAATACGCGCCGGACATTCCGCTGCGCCCACCTCGGTGTCGGGCAGATCGATGATCGCCGATCATCGTCGCATCCTGGCGACCGGCATTGCGCGGCTGCGCTCCAAGATCAAATACCGGCCGGTCGTATTCGAACTGATGCCGCCGGTCTTCACGCTTTTGCAGCTGCAGCGCACCGTGGAGGCGCTTGCCGGCAGGCTCGTACGTAAGCCGAACTTTCGCCGGCTAATCGAGCAGCAGGAGCTGGTCGAGGAAACCGGTGAGACAACCGCGGAAACCGGCGGCCGGCCGGCGCAACTTTATCGCTTCCGTCACGCCGTTCTCGACGAGAGGGTGATAGCCGGAACAAAATTGCCGCTCTCGCGGGCTTGACCCGCCTTGCGCCAGCAGCCCTGACGATGTCGCGGATGGCTTGGCCCTTGTGAGAACCGGGATTGTCGAGAATGACGATGTCGCCCGGCTTCAGTGTTTTGTTGAGTTCGGTTTCGACATAGACGCGAAAGGCCTGCGTATTGATGGGTCCGTCAATGACCCAAGGCGCCTCCACCCGATCCTGCCGCAGCGCGGTGATGAAGGTCATCGTCTTCCAATGGCCATATGGTGCGTGGGCCATCAGCCGCTTGCCGCGCACACCCCAGCCGCGCAACGGCGCCATGTTGGTCTTGACCCATGTTTCATCCAGGAAGACCAGCCGCGTAGGGTCAATGCGGGTCTGTGTCGATCGCCGAGATCCGGCGCGGCGCTGCCCTCATGGACAAAGGTCGGAAACGTGACGCACTGGCCGAATGGCTCGCCCGGGACCTGCCGCAGCGCTTCGAGTCGAGAGTCCTGCCGGTGGACGAACTGGTTGCCTTGGCCTGGGGCGACCTGACGGGCCTCGCGAAGCGGCGTGGCCGCGGTCTGTCATCGACGGACGGGCTGATCGCAGCCACCGCGATCTCCTGACCCATCACATGGCGGGGATCTTCATGCGCTGACGGCGAAACACCCAGATATCCCGCACCTACCACGATCAATATGGAAACGCCTCGGTGGCAAGCCACGAGGTCGATGTCATTGAAGATGAGATGAAATAGGCGGATCAGCTCTGCTTTTCGCATCCTTGACGCGCGCTTCATGACAGGCCTCGGCCAAGGGCGTCGAGTTTAGCTTCCGGTTGGATGCTTGCCCTCACCTGGGGCTATGCTTACGGCCATCCCGATCGAGAAAAGCATCGAACGCGGCAGCGACAGCACGAATCACAAAGCGATGCTCCCGCCGTACGCGAACAAAACCGTTTTCGAAGTCCACTATCCCGTCCTCGGCCAGCATCGCCAAGCGTTCAGCTGAATCGAGAAGACGGATCGGATCAGATCCGTGGGCGGCACAGATTGCCTGCACATCGGCCTCGAGATCGCACATTAGTTGCTCGATAATTGCGGCTCGCACGCGGTCGTCGTCGGTGAGGCGATAGCCCTTTGACGTCGCCAGACGGCCAGCTGCGATATGCTGGATGTAGGAATCCCGTGTAACTTCGTTTTGAACGTACCCTTGGCCGATGCGGCCGATAGCCGACGCTCCGAAACCGATCAGGGTTCTGCAGGTGTCGGCCGAGTAGCCCAACGAGTTACGCCGCAGGCGACCGGTTTTCTGTGCCAGCGCGAGCTCGTCGTCCGGCAAGGCGAAATGGTCGAGCCCGATCTCTCGGTAGCCGGCGGCAATCAGCGTCACGGCCACAGCCGCATGCTGTTCAGCGCGGGCAGCGCTGTCCGGCAGAAATTCCTCCTCGATGAGGCGCTGATTCTTTATCTGGGATGGAATGTGCGAGTACCCGAACACCGCAAGCCGGTCGGGGCGCATGGCGACCACCGCCCTCGCTGTCTCGACGCAGGATTGCACCGTTTGATGCGGGAGACCAAAGATGAGATCGAAGTTGATGCGGCTCACGCCGTGCCGACGCAGCATTTCCACGGCAGCCGACGTCTGGGCCTCGCTCTGGATCCGGTTGATCGCTTTTTGAACGATTGGATCGAAGCTCTGCACGCCGAGGCTCGCGCGGTTCACGCCGGCCGCTCCTAAGGCCTCGGCCATCTCGACCGTGAACGTGCGTGGATCGATCTCGATGGCGACCGTAGCTGTTTTCGACAGAGCGAAGCGGCGTCGCAGGAACTCTATCAGAGCGAGGAACTCGGGTGGTCCTATGAGAGACGGAGTTCCGCCGCCGAAATGTATGTCGCTCACGGGCAACGTCTGCGGCACTCGCTCCGCAACCAGACGGATCTCTTCACGCACGGTCGCCAGATAGTTGAGGATCGGCGCATCATGGCGGGTGATGGTGGTGGGAAAGCCGCAATACCAGCACGCTGATCGGCAGAACGGAACGTGCAGATAGAGTGACACCGGACCGTCAGCCGGCAGGTTCTTGAGCCATTCCTCATAAGCCTCGGCGCCGACCGCCCCAGAGAACTCCGACACAGTCGGATAGATAGTGTACCAAGGCAGCCGGGCCTCTCGATATTTCGTGGTCTGCAACAGTTACCGTCCCATGCTGATAACCACCAACCTTACCGCTGCGCTCGCCTGTGTCTTTGCGCTATGTCAGTCCGTTCCGCTTTGGGCTCGAAACTTGTATTTCGCAGCAATAGCGGCCGTTCAATCTTGGCTGGACGGTCAGCGACTGGCCATGGCTGTTCCCGCCGCGACCCTCACGCGTGACCGTTTGGTTCCACCATCCCTTCCCTTCAGCCAGCGCCTGGTCGCGTAGATTCTGCTGAGCGGCTGCCGCATCCAACGAGATAACACCGCGTTGGGACCAGACTTTGCTCGCCAGCTAGCGCAGCCCCATGGTGATCTCTGGCATCTCGATGAGCTCGTTTTGTGAATTGCTGGCAAGAAGCATTAGCTGTGGCGCGCCGTCTATCAGGACGAGAGCCTGCTCGACGCGACCGTCAGGTCCGCCGCAATGCCAAGGCTGGCGCGCCTACTGACTCCCTGGTGAAGGCAAGGCTGCGCGTTCAGCGCGTGATTACCGACCATCGCGCTCGCCAAAATGACGGCGTCGTACCGAGCGGCGCCCGCCGCATGATGTCTCAACGTCGGGGCTCACAGCAAACAAAGCTGTCGCCATTGAACGAAACTGTCGCGAAGCGAACAGACGAACCGTAGCCGAAACGTTTGCCGTTCGTGCTTGGATTGATCCGCAAGGCAGAAAGGAAGGAAGAGCCAAGCAAGGTCCGCCGGCACACTTGAGCTTCAAGCCGCAGCTGCGTCGTCAGGATGGCACGTCATTTGCAATAGAAGCCTTTGTGACGGCCCGCCCACAACTAGCGGAGATGACCGGTGATGGTTTGTACAGAAATGTTGAATGGCGTCGTTTCGGCAATAATTATATTTGTAATAACAATTGCATATCTGTAACAATAATACCCAATAGTATTCTCAATTTCTCATGAACATCTGGCATGACGAGAGCATCAAAACTGCTCAAAAATTCACTCAATGCGCATCGTTATCGAATGGTTCCTTAGCAAAAATTCATTCACTGACGTCCATCCCTTTTACTGTTTGAACGGAGATCAACAATGAACATTAGGAGCCTCCTCCTCGGCTCAACTGCGGCACTGATTGCCGTTTCCGACGCTCGCGCCGTGACCGCCGTTGCCGAGCCTGACCCGACTGAGTACGTTAAAATCTGCGACGTTTACGGCTCGGGCTACGTCTACATTTCAGGCACTGAGACCTGCCTGCGCATCGGCGGCTATGTCCGTTACGACATCGGCTTGCGCCATGTCGGATTGTTTGACCACGCAAGAACCTCCGATGTGAGGACTGGTGAGCATCAGGACACATGTCAAAACAACACGCGCTTCACATTGAAAACTTGGACCGGCCAGGAGACCGAACTCGGCACGTTGAAGACCTACACCGAAACCCGCATGAACTTCGGTAACCGCCACACTTCGGTTTCGGACAGTTCTCGGTCCTATGCCTTGAACGGAGACAGCACCTTGACTTTCGCCTGGATTCAGCTTGGTGGCCTCCGAGTTGGTAAGGACTGGTCGGCCTTCGACATGTTTATTGGCGGCGCGGTTGACGTACTCAACCAGACGCCGGTTCCGTACGGCGCTTTCGATACCAATGTGGTTCAGTACTACTTCGACGCCGGGAACGGCTTTTCGGCCGTGGTTTCGCTCGAAGAAGGCTCGGGCGTGGTCGGCACAATCGACAGCTACTCTCCGCACGTAGTCGGCGGCTTGAAATACACACATGGCTGGGGCGCGATCACCGGCGTTGCCGCTTATGATAGCAACTACGAATCGGTGGCCGCCAAGGTCCGTGTCGACATCAATGTCACCAACGAACTGTTGCTGTTCGGAATGCTCGGCTACGGTTCCAACGGCAAGCTCAACGACGACTCCACGAACGCCATCGACGCTCATGGTCGCGGCTTCTATAAGAGTTGGGGTGGGAACTGGGCTTTCTGGGCTGGCGCCACTTACAAGCTCAACGAGACAACTTCGTTCAACCTTCAGCTCTCCGGTGATCAGCTCAAGAACCATGGTGTCGCTGCAAACGTCGCCTATGCGTTTCTTCCAGATTTCACAGTTACGGCGGAACTCGACTATAGCCGCTACGGCAACTTCGCCGTCGGCAAGGTGGACGCTTCCAACGTGAACTGGACCAACGCCAACAAGAAGAGCGGTGTCGCCGGAATCCTGCGTTTCGAACGCTCATTCTAACGGGATGAAAGGGTTGAGCTCGAGATCCGGTTGAGCGGACCAATCCCGCAACACTCCAAGAGAACGTCGTATGGAAGCTATACGAGATTGGAGCCTCGATCTCGGGGCCGGACGATGTTTCATATCAGATCTGGTCCGGATGATCGCGCAGGCGATATTCATCGCTCGATTATGCGTTTTGATCTGCAACTCTTTCATTTCCTCATTCCTTCCGCCCGCTTGACGGACCCTGCCATCCAGCACTACCCGGCCAGGTTTTCCGAACTGGGGTGCGGCCCGACGCACTTGAAAATCGCAAATGGATCGCCTCCGTTCAGCCATCCCCGCGGAAATTCGGGCGCGAGAGAACAAGCTCCAGAGCATAAGCGAGGCTGATCGAGGAACAGACGATTCTCAGGCGATGCTCCATCCGATCTTGCGCCTGGCCGAGACGATCGCCCGACGATCACCGCCGCCGCCCGAATGCGCTTGACAAGATACCGCTCGCCCGTTCAACCTGAAGCATTCACCCAGGGGAGTCCCGGCAAGGGGCTGAGATACTGCTGGCTTTCGCGGCGCAGTGACCCGTTGAACCTGATCCAGTTCATACTGGCGTAGGGACGGTGCAAGCGCTTTGCGGGAGTTCACGCCCGAGGTCCTGTTTCGAGCAGGTCGACCAAAGCGTCTTTTCATTCTTCCGGCACAGAACTGGGTCTCCAATGCACGAGCAAAGGAGCCTCATGATGAATGCCCCCACCCCCGCCGTCCCGACGGGACCGCTGCCCGCCTCACGCAAGATCCACAAGCATGGCAGCATTCACCCTCAGATCAGGGTGCCGATGCGCGAAATTGCAGTCCATCCAACGGCCGGCGAACCGCCAGTCACCGTCTACGATCCGTCCGGCCCCTACACCGATCCGGCCATCAAAACCAGGATCGAAAAAGGCCTTGCCCGGCTTCGCCACGAATGGATTACCGCGCGTGGCGATGTCGAAGCCTGTGACGGCCGCCATGTCCGGCCGGAAGACAACGGATTTGTGACTGGCGAGCGCCCATGCCGCCGACCTGGCCAAGGGTCACGCGGCGGCGAACATCCGCGGCGACGCGCTGTCGCGGGCCGGATTCGAGTTCCGCTGGGAGGCCTAGTTCAACCTGTCGCTCGATCCGGAAACCGCGCGGTCCTTCCACGACCAGACCTTGCCCAAGGAAGCGCACAAGCTGGCACATTTCTGCTCGATATGCGGGCCGAAATTCGCTCGATGCGCATCTCTCACGACATTCGCGCCGAAGCGCAGAAGGAGGGCATGGCGGCGATGGCGGCGAAATACCGCGAGGGCGGCGATCTCTATATGCCGGTCGAAACGCCCGAGGTGGAAAAACAGGCCTCAGCGCAGGAAGATCAGAGGGCGCGCTGAGCCATGCGCCGCATTCTTGTCAAAGGCGCGGGTGTGGCAGGCCTCACCGTTGCCCATGAATTGGCCGCGCCGGGTGCATCCGTCACGGTTGCTGAAATTCGCAGCCAGATCGGCGGCAATGCCTCCTGGCTCGCCGGCGGGATGCTCGCGCTTGGTGCGAACGCGAAGGCGCCGAGGAGGCGGTCGTCACTTTCGGCAACGTTGCAGCCGACTGGTGGGAAAGGGCGCTGCCCGCGCTGGTGAGGAGGGCCGGCACTCTCGTCGTCGCCCATCAGCGCGATGCCTTCGAGCTTGCCCGTTTTGCAGCTCGTACGCGCAACTATGAGTGCGTCGACGAAAAGGTTGTTGCCGCCCTCGAGCCCGATCTTGCCGGCCGCTTTCATCAGAGCCTGTTTTTTTGTAGCGAAGCTCATCTCGATCCCCGTCGGGCTCTCGAAGCCCTCGCCGGCAACTGCGTGCGATGGGCGTCGTTTTCCTTTTCGAGACGGGCGAGGTTGGCTTTTCCGGCTTTGATCAGGTGATCGACTGCACGGGCATCGCGCGGGCCGACGACGATTTACGCGGCATGCGCGGTGAAATGCTGATCCTCCATACGCGTGATGTCTCGCTCGGGGCGATTGCCGAGAAGCCGATCTCGCGGGCGTCGCGGCGTAGTGAGCGCGGGCGCGGCCGTGATGATCGTGGCGGGAGGGAGAGGTAAGGAGCGTCTTTTCTTTGAGAATTCGCGTTTACGGGTACCCACGATGCACAACGGGCGAGTTTTTCAAAGAGGCGCGTCCTCCTTCGAAGCGCTTCGGAGGGCCAGGCTGTAGGCTCGCCCCGAGCCCCTGCGTAGCCTGCTGGGGAGCTGGTCTCGGCCCATCCGGTGACGATCCTTCGCGCAGACGAGCTATGGAGACGATCAAAACTGTGATTTCACTTGCCGATTATCGCATAAAAAGCTTGTTATTGCACAACTTAAAAAACTTGCAACTCCACAGCATCATTGACTTGTCTCCTATCGGCACTATATACTTGTAATCGCACAGCTCTAAAAAGTTGCAAAGGTACGGCCATGGCCAAGCCCCATGAAAAACTCGCTGTATCATTGGCCGTCCTCAAAGAGCTGCAGAAGGGTGGGCGGCGCATATTCAAATCAGATGAGCTGACCCGCGTCCACCGGGAGCGACTGCTGCAGAACGGGTTCCTGCGCGATGTTATGAAAGGCTGGCTCATGTCGACCAGCCCGCAGGCACAGCAGCAAGACACCACCCCCTGGTACGCGAGCTTCTGGGAGTTCTGCTCCCTTTACTGCAATGACCGGTTCGGCAAGGACTGGTTCGTGTCACCGGAGCAGTCGCTGCTTCTGCACGCGGAAGCGCCCACTATTCCGCCTCAGGTGGTGGTGAACACCCCCAAAGGCACGAATAACAAAATCGACCTGCTGTTCGGCACTTCGCTCTATGACCTCAAGGTCAAGGAGATGCCGGCCGAACTGACAGAGAAAAACGGCCAGCGCGTGTTCACTGTCGAGGCCGCCCTTACCCGGGTGCCGCAAGCGTTCTTCCAGCGCGCGCCTATCGAGATGCAGATCGCTATGGCGTCGGTGCGCGACGTATCAACCGTTCTGGTCCTGCTGCTTGATGGCGGCCATTCCGCCGTGGCGGGACGGCTTGCGGGGGCCTTCCGTCGCGTAGGACGCGACTCCTTTGCCGATGAAATCGTGGCCGCCTTCAAAGCCGCCGGCTATGACGTGCGCGAATCCGATCCGTTCGCGGGACAAATTGGAGTGACAACCATTGCGGCGGGCGTACCGCCGTTGGTCGCCCGCCTGCGCGCGATCTGGCAATCGCAGCGCGAAGCCATCATCGAGATATTCCCGAAGGCACCCGGACTGCCGTCCGACAAAGACGCCTATATGAAGTTCGTCGAGGATATCTACGAAAGCGACGCCTACCATTCGCTGTCGATAGAAGGGTACAGCGTCACCCCGGAACTCATCGACCGGGTGCGCGAGGGGAGCTGGAATCCGGAGATTGATGAAGAGGACCGCAAGAACCGGGATGCGCTAGCCGCGCGTGGCTACTACCTCGCATTCCAGAAGGTCAAAGACTCTGTTGCCGCGATCATCAACGGCAAGCCAGCCGGCGCGTTGACGCGGGACACTCACCGGGAGTGGTACCGGGAGCTGTTCGCGCCGTCAGTGACCGCCGGCATCCTCAAAGCCAGCGCGCTGGCGGGATATCGCAACCACCTTGTGTACCTGCGCGGCTCGCAGCACGTGCCGCCGCGTACCGAAGCGGTGGCCGATGGTATGCATGAGCTGTTCGACCTGCTGGAGGCGGAGAAGGAGGCCTCCGTGCGTGCCGTGCTGGGGCATTGGCTTGTGGGCTATGTGCACCCCTATCCGGACGGCAACGGACGAATGGCGCGGTTCCTCATGAACGCGATGCTGGCTTCAGGCGGTTACCCCTGGACAGTCGTCAGAGTCGATGACCGGAAGGCCTACCTCGCAGGGCTGGAGGAGGCGAGCGTCAATATGAATGTGAAAACGTTCGCCGCCTTTCTCGCCGAACGGGTGAAGTGGTCTATGGAGAAGGCGGCGTGAGGTCGGTGGTGTGCCATGTTTAACTTGCTTGTCTCGGGCCACGGCGAGTGGTGGGAAACGCCGCCGTTCACGTCAACCATTGACCGTTTCAAGGAATAGAGCGGCGCCGAGGCCGAGGCTATCGGCCTCGCGCGCCCTGAAACATTGCGCCGGCTGGAGGAAATCCCGGCGCTGTTGATGTACGAAGTTGGGGAGGGAGGCCCGCTCGCGCGCGTGGTCCGGCACGGCCGCATACGCAATATCGTTCGGCGCGGACACGAACTGGCCTTCACCTTCGAGCCCGATCCGGAACATGCCTTTCTCGACCGGTCAGCGGTGTTGAGAATTGCGGACCGGCTGCGCATTCAACAGTTCGAACAGCACCGTACGCACTGGGCGATCAAGGATGGTGACATTCCGGCCGAGCTGATTGCCACCGGCACCGCTGAACGGGCGCAGCGCACCGTTGCCGTGGTTGCGGCAGAATATGTTAGAAGCGCGCCGCGAGGGACGAAGGAGAGAAGCTGCCGAACTGGCCGAAGAACTGGAGGATTTTCCTCCCTCGCTGGAGAAAGCACTGTCGCTCGTGCCGGCGCGTATCCTTCAGCAGCCGACACCCGAATTATACCCGATCCTTGGGATAGAGCCCCGCACGCCCCAAGGCCGCAACGCCGTCGTGGCCGTCGTCGCAAGGGATCACAATGGGCAGGACTTGCCTGCCGACTGGTCTTATTCGCTGGCGTGGTTCCTGGACCTTTACGGCAGCGCGACGGAAGCGGGGCGCCTTGACGGCGCGCTGGCCGAATGCGCAACGCATATGATCGCGCTCGGCACTGGCGAGGGAGAAGCGGCCGCCCCGGTTGAAGATATCGGCTACCCACTCTGGCGCTGTTCGCGAAGCCCGAAACTTATCGGCGATCTGCGCCGGGAAATTGCGGTCCTGACTGATCGCCTCGTGCGCCGCCAGGAGGGTGGGGGCTGCTGGAATGAAACTAGAGAAGGGGTTCCCCGGCCCGGCCTGCGCGCCACGGCCCTTGCGACAGTCGCCCTTCAGCGGCTTGGCGATGACCGCTACCACGACGCAATTCGGAAAGCCGTGTCATGGCTGATCACACAAGTTATTCCTGACACAGGCGCGCTTCCGCGCGACGCGGGCTAAGACGATCCCGAGGTCATCGCCACGACACTCGCGATGGAGGCTATTCGCCGGTCTGATTTTGTCGATGACGTGCCCCACGTGCTGGCGGCTGGAGATGCCTGGCTGGTCTCCGGTCAGACCGTGCTGGGAGGCTGGCAGGCAGAGCCGTGGGCAGAGGATTTTGTCGCGGCCTTGGTGCTTGAATATCTCGCGCGCCAAAACGAGATGCTGCCGCAGGTCGATGGCTTTCTCCTGATGGCGCGCGACTTCTTCCGCAAGGCAGAAGAGCTGCAGCTGGAAGGCGGCGCCAATAATCGGCGGCTTGCTGCCATAGCGACCGTGCATGCTGTGGAAATGTTCCTTTATGGGCTGTTTGAGCGGCGGGAAGATTTGGCGCTGTCAGCCTTCCGCGAAAACGGCACTGAGACGCTCGGCCCCCGGACAGCGCCTGGGTTCAGAGGACAAAATTGATCAGTGGTTCGATGCCAAAACCAAGGCCCTGAATGACTGGCAAAGGGATGAGCTAAAAAAGAAATGGGGCACGATGTAAAACGTGCTCAGCTCGCGATCCCGCATGGATCGTGTCGTCAGCGACATCGTCTTCGATTTCAGCGTGAAGCCCCGCCTGTCAAGCGAACGCGGCAACGCAATTCTCGTGGCCTCCAGCATCTACGAAGCCTGCAAGTACTTCGAGCTTTTTCAAAAGACCCGTTCCGCAACAAGTGCGCCCTGATCAAATCGTACAATCCGAATGCGCAGGACATCACAAAGGAAGGGACGGGCGCTAACACCGATACCGACCGGCAGGTCATTTACAACACCTACACCGAGTTGCTGAAGGGCGTTGAGGCCAAGGGCGGTTTGTCCAAAACCGAGGTGTACGAGGAGGCGGCCAAGGCTCTTTTCACCAAGGAGCCGGCGAACATGAAGCTGCTGGTGGTCGTCGACTAAGCTGCTCACAGCTTTCGATGCGCTGCACCTATGTCTACATAGACACGTCTATGCAGGACCACGGCCTGTTCCAAGCGATTTGCCGGACCAATCGGCTTGACGGCGAGGACAAGGATTTCGGTTATATCGTCGCCTACAAGGGCCTGTTCAAGAAGGTTGAGAATGCGATCGCGGTCTATACGTCGGAACTTGATCATTCCGACGACGGGCCGGCTCCGGATGTGCTGCTCAAGGACCGTCTGAAAAAAGGAAAAGAATGTCTCGATCAAGCCCTGGAACGCATTGTCCTGCTTTGCGAGCGAGTGGAGCCGCCGAAAGGAGAACTAGAATACATCCACTTCTTCTGCGGCAACACCGAAATCGCGTCAGACCTTAAATAGCGCGAACCTCAGCGCGCGGCCCTGTACAAGGCAACCGCAGGGCTGCTGCGGGCGTATGCTAATATCGCGGATGAAATGGATGCCGCAGGCTACAACAACGCCCACGTTGCCCGCATCAAGAAACAGGTCGAGCATTACCTGAATGCGCGGGACACTGTGCGTCTGGCCAGCAACGAAAGCCTCGATCTGAAGGCCTACGAGGCTGATATGCGGCACTTGATCGACACATATTTCAAAGCCGATGAGCCCCGCAAAATCTCACCATTCGACGGCATGAGCCTCCTTGAGCTCAGCACGTTTGGGAGGACGTGCTGGACGATAGGGTCACCATTCCCCGCAAAATCAAGCAGTCCAGCGAGCGTAAAATCCAGGATCAAGCTGACCGCACATGGAATCTTCTCACTACGCTTTACTACAAGGGGACAGGCCGTATCCTTGGCGCCGGAAGAAGATCGGATTGAAAGGGAACCTTCTTTGTCATCTTTGCATCACGGTCAGTCTGCTCGAGATTGACCGCTGCAAACCGGGAGCACGAGCGGGCTGGGCAAACGTTGCAACAGATCCTTCAAGGAAATTCATAGACTCTTAGCAACTTCGGTTCGCTGTGAATGGTAGGCTTATTGCAACGTCTGAGGTCAGTGGGGTCCAAACCGTGGCGCCGCTTATTCTCCGACCCGCCGAACTGCGTGCAATTTCGGCTAAAGGCAATGGCAAGAAGAGCGCCCATCTTGTTTGTTCGACACAGCCATATCGGCTCAAAACAGTATCTTCACGGCCACCGACATTGTCCGGTCGGTGGACAATCAACCATATAATTTGGTTCGAAAGCCGCAACATCTGTGGAGAACGCGAAATGACAAATTCAGTAGGAGTGCCCAGGCTTTCCAAGTGGCTTGGTCCTGACCAATGCTGACACTGGTCAGTCGCCTACGGACGGCAGCGCATTTAGATCGCCTTCGAATCCTAGGTCTTTGCGCGCACGCGGACCTAACTGTCTGCCAGCTAGCGGAGATTCTGGGTCTGCGTCGTGATCACGTTGTACGACACGTCCGGCTGCTGGCCAGAGCCGACTTTCTTTACTGCACCGAACAACGCCCGTGGTGCTCGTACCATCTCAAAGCAGCAGGTAAGGACGGCGGGCTGGTTCAGTTGTTGGTTGATCTCCTGCCCCACGGCGATGGCTATCACAAACGAGACCTTCAACGGCTCGAAGCGACACAAGACGCGCCGTCGAAGGGGATCGCATGCTTGACCGTGAAATAGATCCAATTGGAGCGCGAAACCACCATGGACAACTCCGCCGACGGCGCCATCGCGCCGCCCGACACTTGCGGACGGTCTCGCTTGGCGGCCTCTGGCCCACGCGCTTCTGGACCGAGGTTATGACCTGGTCACCGGGGGCACTGACAATCACATGCTGATCCTTGATCTTCCCGATCGACCACTATCAGGCAAGGCTTATGCCGAGCGGTTAGCGAAGGCAGGCATCATTACGAACTTTAATAGGGTGCCGGGGGACCCGCGCCATCCTGAGGTCACAAGCGGAATTCGCCTGGGGGGCGCCAGCAGTGACGTCAATGGGCTTGCGCGATGTGGAAACCGTGCAAATTGCTGGCTTCATGGACTCCGTCCTCCGGCGAGCCAGAAGACGAAGATCTCCATGCCTGCTTGCGAAGAGACGTTGCCGACCTGTGCGCTGCGTTCGAGGTCCCGGGCCTCACCGACAGGTAAGGTGGGCTAAGCAAAATGCCCCATACAACTCCAACACCCGAAGCGAGGCATTTCATGGCTAGGCAGTTCGTGTTCTCTTCCGAATCGGTTGGCGCGGGACACCCGGATAAGTTGGCCGACAACATCTCGGATGCCATCCTCGATGCCATCCTCCGCACCGATCCCAAGGCGCGCGTCGCCTGTGAAGCGTTGGTAAAATCAGGGATGGTCGTTCTGGCTGGCGAGATTACCAGCGATGCGCAGGTGGATTATAGCCAAGTTGCGCGCGATACGATTCTCGATATTGGATACGACGACGAGGCCGTCGGCTTTGACGGCCGGCGTTGCTCCGTCGTTCATGCACTGACCGAGCAGTCGCCCGACATCAGCCAGGGCGTTGACGAGGGACGAGGGCAGGACCTCCAACAGGGAGCGGGAGATCAGGGCCTCATGTTCGGCTACGCATGCCGCGAAACCGATACTCTGATGCCTTTGCCGATCCAGCTCGCTCATCGCTTGACGAAACGACAGGCAGATGTCCGGAAAGCACGACAGCTTGGCTGGTTGCGTCCTGACATGAAATCCCAAGTCTCAGTGCGCTATGAGGGGTTGCGCCCTGTCGCCCTGGATACCATCGTCGTATCGACCCAACATGACGAGCAGGTCTCGCAAGAGACGGTCCGCGAGGGCGTCATTGAGGAAATCATAAAGCCTGTCCTGCCGACCCACCTGGAGACGGAAGGCATCAGAATTCTGGTCAACCCGACGGGGAGGTTCGTAGTCGGCGGGCCGCGCGGCGACTGCGGTCTCACTGGACGCAAGATCATCGTCGATTCTTATGGTGGGATGGGTCGTCACGGCGGCGGCGCCTTTTCGGGCAAAGACCCGTCCAAGGTTGACCGCTCAGCTGCCTATGCGGCCCGGTATGTCGCAAAGAATATCGTCGCTAGCGGACTTGCGGACGTCTGCGAGGTGCAGCTTGCTTACGCAATCGGCGTGGCCAGTCCGGTTTCTGTCATGGTCAACACGTTCGGAACAGCGAGGGTTGAGGAAAGAAGGATCGAGCGCCTCATTCTTGAGTTGTTCGATCTCAGACCGAAGGGCATTATCAAGATGCTTGATCTCTTACGCCCTATATACCGCAAGACCGCGACCTATGGCCATTTCGGCCGTGAAGAGCCTGACTTCACCTGGGAGAAGACAGACAGGGCCGACGAATTGCGTCGCGAGGCAGGACTTGCCGCCCCGTGAGGGCTGGCGCCGAACCGATTGGCAAGCGGAAAGCCCATTCCCACTGGCCAGACCCGCCCGCGCCGGCATGCCAGAAAGCCGGTGGGTTTTTGGCGGAGACATGAATTGATGCCGGACTATGACGTGCTTTGTATAGGAAATGCCATCGTCGACATCATCGCCCAGTGCGACGAGGCGTTCCTGGAGACGAACGGCATCATCAAGGGCGCGATGAATTTGATCGACACGAGGCGCGCCGAACTGCTCTACAGCCGCATGGGCCCGGCCATTGAAGCCTCGGGCGGCAGCGCCGGCAACACGGCGGCGGGCGTGGCCAGCTTCGTGGCCGCGCCGCCTTCTTCGGCAAGGTCTCGAACGACGCACTCGGCGAAATTTACGCGCATGACATCCATGCCCAGGGCGTCGCCTTCGACACCAGGCCGCTCAACGGCGAACCGCCGACGGCGCGCTCGATGATCTTCGTCACGCCGGACGGCGAGCGCTCGATGAACACCTATCTCGGCGCCTGCGTCGAGCTCGGCCCGGAGGACGTCGAGGCCGACAAGGCGTCGGGCGCCGCGGTCACCTATTTCGAGGGCTATCTGTGGGACCCGCCGCGCGCCAAGGAGGCGATCAGGCAGACGGCTAAGCTCGGCCACGCCGCCGGGCGCGAAGTGTCGATGACATTGTCGGACTCGTTCTGCGTCGATCGCTACCGCGACGAATTCCTCGATCTGATGCGCTCCGGCACCATCGATATCGTCTTTGCCAACAGCCACGAGATCAAGTCGCTCTACCAGACCGCGTCCTTCGACGAGGCGCTGGCCCAGATCCGCAAGGATTGCAAGATCGCCGCCGTCACCCGCTCGGAAAAGGGCTCGGTCATCGTGCGCGGCGACGAGACCGTGACCATCAATGCGACCAGGATCCGCGAGCTGGTCGACACCACCGGCGCCGGCGACCTCTATGCCGCCGGCTTCCTCTACGGCTACACGCAAGGCCGCAGCCTCAAGGATTGCGGCGATCTCGGCTCGCTGGCGGCCGGGCTGGTCATCCAGCAGATCGGCCCAAGGCCACGGCAGAATCTGCGCCGCGAGGCCGAGCAGGCGGGATTGCTGTAGGTGGCGAGCCAAGAACCAGCTGCCCACCCTCCTTAATCCAGCCCGAGCCTTTTCTTCAGTTCCGCATTCTCCTTGCGGAGACGATCGGCAAGCAGGCTCTTTAGCCGCTTGTTTTCTTCCTCGAGCGCGACGAGATCCTTCAGCCCGTCACTGTCCGCCGCAGGCGCCGCCGCCTTCTTCCAAAGATAATATGTCTGTTCCGAGATGCCGGCTTGCTTCACCGCGCTCTTGAGAGTAGCGCCGCCGCCGATCGAGGCCTCGATCTGCGCCAGCTTCTGGGCACGATCCTTCGCGGAGTAGCTCTTTCGGCCTGTTCGCGCTGACGGCGGTGCTTCAGTAGTCGCAGATATCGGCTTGGCGCCCTTCTTGCCGGCAGGCGCGCTCGCCTCAGCTTCTGGCTTCCTCGACCGCCGCGCTCTCGTCTTCGGTTTTGGCGTTTCCGCTTTGTCTGCCGGTTCGCTAGGAACTACTGCTGACTCGGTTTCCAGGGGATTGGCCATGAAATGCTCCACTCGCGGTTTGTGCAAAGGTTCAGCATCAAGGGCCACTACAGTAGAGTCAACAAGCTGACGATTTAACGGCTCGACTTCCTTTGTTGTCTCGGCCATCGCCGCGGCAATGTCGAAATTGCCCCAGATGGAACGTGCGGATTCTTGATAATTGCGCTTTTGTTTGACTTCCACAGTGAATGGTCGCGTCTGCCGCCTCATAGTTCCTTCCTGAATAGGAGAATGAAGTCGCCGCTCGAATTTTTGGCGCTTCCTGCTTAGCGCGGAGCATTATCGTATAGCCGCTCAACGGGCAAGTGATGCCGGTCTTCGATGGCCATCTGGGGAGATTTGAGCGGCTTCGCGCGTCCTGCGCATGCCTGCAAGGCCGCCAAGTTTTCTGGGTTAGCAGGCGCGCCACTGTGGCAGCTTGGCTTGTACGGCGAGGCCACGGTTGAGGGAGGCGAACCAAATCCAGCCCCGCGCTCGATCCCGAAGCTTCCCACAATGCCGAAGAGAACATCTTCACTCGTTCCTTTTCAGCACAAGACCTTCCGTTCGCTATGGTCGGCTGCACTCGTTTCGAACCTTGGCACCCTAGTGGACGGTGTGGCGGCGGCTTGGCTGATGACGAGCATCGCGCCTCCCATGGAATGGTGGCGCTCGTCCAGTCATCGACCACCCTCCCCTACATGATCTTTTCGCTCGCGGCGGGAGCGCTCGCGGACAACTTTGACCGTCGCCGGATCATGTTGACTGCGCAACTGCTGATGGTCTGCGTATCCGCCTTCCTGGCGTTCCTGACCTATGCGGGGGAAATGACACCCTGGACCTTCTGGGTCTCACCTTTCTGATCGGCTGTGGTTGGGCATTGCACGATCCCTCTTGGCAAGCCTCGATGGGGGATATCTTGCCTCGCGAACACCTGCCTAGCGCGGTTGCGCTCAACGGCATGAGCTACAATCTAATGCGCAGCATCGGGCCGGCGATTGGCGGCATAATCGTGGCCACAGCCGGTGCGGCCTTCGCGTTCCTCTTCAACGTCTTTTGCTACTTCGCTCTGATCGCTGCGCTGTTGCGGTGGAAAGCCGTACGGGCACGACAAGCGCTGCCGCGGGAGGCTTTCGGCAGTGCGATGGCGGCCGGCTTCCGTTACGTGCTCTTGTCGCCGAACCTTCTCAAGGTGATGTGCCGGAGTTTCATTTTCGGCCTCACCGTCGTTGTCATTTTGGCTCTCCTGCCGTTGGTTGCTCGCGAACAGGTCAAAGGGACCGCGGTCATCTACGGCGTGACGCTTGGCTTCTTCGGCCTGGGAGCGATTTGCGGCGCGCTCCTCATCGGGCGGGTCCGAGAAGTTCTCTCCAACGAATGGGTCATTCGCGGTGCGTTCTTTATATTGGCGATCAGCTGCTTCTTTCGGGCATGGAGCGAGCACGTTGGGCTGAGCTGTCTGCTCTTCATGCCAGCCGGTGCGGCCTGGATTCAATCATTCTCGCTGTTTAACGTCACAGTGCAGCTTTCGGCGCCACGGTGGGTGGTTGGACGCGCCCTGTCTCTCTATCAGACGGCCACATACGGCGGCATGGCGGCGGGAAGCTGGCTTTGGGGCGAACTGGCGGATGTCCAAGGTGTTTCGGGAGCCTTGCTCGTCCGCCAGCTGGTTCTTGTGATTGGGGGACTGATGAGCATCCTTCTGCGTCAGCCGGATTTTGAAACGCTCAATCTGGATCCGACCAACAAGTTCACCGAACCGACGCTGCAACTTGACCTGCGGCCACGAAGCGGTCCGATCATGGTGATGCTTCGACTATCGTGTCGATCAGAGAGATCCAGACTCGCCCACAATAATTATCTGAATTTCAGCGCTAATTTTTGATCGCCCATTCGTGCTGTGTACCAGCCCTGTGTCTTGCGCAAGTGGTCACGAACGGCTGCCGGAGCCTCGAAGACGCCCTAAAAACACATGCTGCGATTTTTGAACACGCTTGACGTGTTAGATTAATTCATCCACAATGCGTGTATTGAACACGCGAGGTGAGTTATGAACATAAAAGAACTTAGGGTTCGACTGGGCATGACTCAAAAAGATTTGGCAGAGCAGATGGCAACGACGCAACAGACTGTGGCCCGTTGGGAAACAGGCAAAACGCAGTTGAACGTCGAGCAGATCAAGGACCTTTGTCTCACGTTGAAATGCACAGTCGAGGAGCTGCTGGGCTGGAAGATTGATGTCGAGGAGTGGCGCACGAGCCCGTTTGCAATTGCCGATGCCGAAACGCGATACGGCACGCTCAGAATCAAGATGACTGTTGGCAGCCGCCAATATCCTATCGATGAAAAGGCGCGTGAATCGATCTTACATCAGTTGAAGGAACTTCACAACCTTCGTAGAAATAACACAAGCAGGCCATGGCTGTATTGTTGGAGCCTTGACAACAAAATACTCTTGATCAATCCGCAATATGTCCGCACCATTGAGCTTATCGGTGACGATGTAGAGGAGATGCCAGAGTATTATCATCCAGAAATCTATCGGGCTTTGGATGACTGGGATAAGGGTGAGGCTTCAGGAAAGCTGAAGAAAGAATGCGATGCCATCATCGCAGAGATGGGTGATCAGGAAGCCGTGCGCATGGCCTCCTATGTTCGCGTCACGTATGACGACGGAGAAGATGAGTGGAACTTCTTGGATGAAGAAACCACTACGACTTTCTTCGGATTGGAAGCTGCGACCTTTGACGTTCCCCAGTGTAGTTTCGCCGAAGTGGAGGAAGAAGGTTACTACCGAGCGCGATACGCCAACCTTGATCGCGTCGCGGTGATGGAGGTTCCAAGCGACCGTTATCACAGATTGACCGCGCCCGAGGAAGCTTAGAATCATCCACGAAGGGCGCATGTTACATATCGACCTTGCGTGCTGCGTTTTCAGTACGAGATGACGTTAATCGTAGGTAGTGGCAGGTAAGAGTGCTCGACCAGAAGCTCAACTGCCTCCTCAATATCGCTGCCGATGTGCCGCAGGACACGCCCACGGGAGCGTGGATAGACGTGAAGTTCCTGCACTCCACGGTCCGCTCTCCCATCGCCGGTGTGTGCCCGACGCCATCTTGTGGACGAGCTTGGCCGCCTGCACCCGCTTGTATTCCGGCTTGCGGTCCGCCTGGGGGTCCGCCGCGATGGTTATCTCCATGTCAATCGGCGCCGAACTTTGACTGCCCGCTGCTTTTGATGAAATTGGCGAGGTCCCGCGCATAATCACTCTTGGTCTTCTCCTCGAGGCCCTGTGTCGCGAACTTGTGGTCCAGCAGGGCAAACAGGTCCAAGTCCCCCTCCGCCCGTGGCGCTGGCTTGCCCTCACCGCCCTCGGCTTCCCAATTGGGAACCGCTTCTGCGCCTCATCGGGTGAATAGTCGCCTCCGGCTTCCTGAGATTCGTTTCAGCCGCAAGCTGGATTGCCTTGAAGGCAGCGTGAACACGCCGGTTCGTGAGGGGATCGGTGTTCACGCCCCGCTCAACGAACAGTTCATCGACTGTAGGACCGAACCAGCGGTCAAGCCCTCCTCTTTGCCCTTGTTTAGCCGCTGGACCGCTTTCCAGATGCCTTCCCCCGGTTCGCTGTCCATCATGCCGACCAAGCGAGCGTAGAGGATGCCCGCGAGGGCCTGGAAATGCTTGTTGGTGAGCGGCTGAGGGCCTTGCCTGAACCGCTGCCAGAACTCATGGAGCGCAGCGTCCGTCTCGCGATGCCGCCTCTTGGCCTCTGCGGGGTCTTTGGTATCGAGGCTGACCTTGACGGTTGCGACCGCTTTCACCGTTCTGATGGTGCCGCCGACGGGAATTGTCACCCTTCCATCGAGTGGAATATCCTTCAAATCGGCAGGCGCGCGTTGCCGAAGAGTAATACAAGCCAGTCTTCTTATGCTGCCAAGGTCCGGGCATTCTCAAGCTCATGTGTACCACCCCTGTGTACCAGACAGGCGGCAAAAAGACCAAAAAAGTCAGATAGTTGTTCCCTATCAAAGGGAGTAAGCTGGCGTTGCGGGAGAGGATTGAAACTTCTCGGTGTGATGACATCGTGGCGAAAAGCCCGGCTGCGAGATGACACCAGACAATGGGCATTGCTGCGTGACCTGGAAAAGCCCGAACTATGGACCGAGTGTTATCACGTGCCAACCTGGGTCGAGTATGTTCGCCACAACAACAGGCAGACCCAGGATGACGCCGAAATCGTTGCGCGCCTGGAAGCGCTGCACCGTGGCGATTGCCCGCCCAAGACGCATTACAAGATCGAACGCCAAACCGTGCGCGTGCACGACGATTTGCCGCTCAGGCCTCACTCGGGACAGGACTTGAGCTGGCCCGATGGTTTGCGCGCGGTTACCTTGAGCCGGTGACTGCGAACGAGCAGTTCGAGACGTCGGCCTCGATCCTCCGCAACACGGCGCTGCACCGGGCCTCGGGTGCTCCCCTCAAAATTGTTGTGTCGTGTCACCGAGGGCATTACGGCCAACCCGTTCCAAATGGGCAACAGCCTCGCCATTGAGTCGAATGTGGTCGCGAGCAGATCACCAAAGAGGCGGTCGGAACCTTGGAGCCGAAGTTCGATGCCGAGGTGGCGTTCGCATGATGCGGCAAGCAGCACCACGGCCTTGCCGGTATGTTTGCCGCCGGCAGCCGACGAACTCCTATCCTCCTGGACCGCTGTGCGTCATTGCTTTGATTTACCGGCCGCTCAAGGCTTCCACAGTTTTCGCTTTCGAGGCGACTTTTGGGAACATACCAACGGAAATTTAACATAACGACATAAACATTTCTTTATGCGGCATTGACTAAGAAGCGAACTGCTGTAATTGTCTCCCGTGTCGTGGTTCTCCGTACGGCGCTGCCGCAGCGGAGCTAAGAGGGAAGCCGGTGCGATGCCGGCGCTGCCCCCGCAACTGTTAGCGGCAAGCCAACCCCACTCATGTCACTGAGGCGAATAGCCTTGGGAAGACGGGTAGAGGCTATGACCCCGCGAGCCAGGAGACCTGCCACGGCGAATTACGTCCACGGGCGGGGTGTCTCGGTGGCCGCTGCAGCCTGGCGTTCGTGCCGACCTGCTAGCGCCTTCCTTGTCACCGACGCCCCAACCATCGGGGTATGGCATGACTGTCTCTCAGCAAATTCCTGTAGCAACGCTCGGCGTGCCGCGCTTCGGTCGTCGGCGAGAACTGAAATTCGCGCTTGAAAGCTACTGGTCCGGAAAATCGTCCGCTGCCGACCTTCTCACGACGGCGAAGGCGCTCCGTGCCGCTAGCTGGGAGGAGCAGCGCGATCGCGGCGTGTCGAAAATCCCGTCGAACGACTTCTCGCTTTACGACCATGTGCTCGACACCGCAGCCATGGTCGGCGCCCTTCCGTCCCGTTACGCCTGGAATGGCGGCGAGATCCCACTCGACATCTACTTCGCCATGGCGCGCGGCAACCAAGGTCAGACGGAGGATTGCGGGCACGGTGGTCACCAGCATGCGGCTTATCGGCCTGGTGTAACCGCGATGGAAATGACCAAGTGGTTTGACACCAACTATCATTACATTGTGCCGGAACTAGACGATGATCAGACGCTCGCCCTTTCGTCTACGAAGCCGGTTGATTACTTCCTCGAGGCTAAAGCCCTGGGCATTCACACACGCCCAGTCATCCTTGGACCGGTCACCTTCCTCAAGCTGGCGAAATCGCCTGCCGAAGGCTTCGATCCCATCGCGCTCCTACCACGGCTTCTGCCCGTCTACGAGCAACTCCTGCGGAGCTTGAAGCTGTCGGGTGCCGATTGGGTGCAGATCGATGAGCCAGCGCTTGTCCTCGATCTGAACCCGAACGAACGAGCTGCGTTCGAATTCGCCTATGGCCACCTGTCAAAAGCCGCGCCCGAGTTGAAAATCATGCTGGCTACCTATTTCGGGCCCCTGGGAGACAATCTCGAAACCGCGGTTTCTCTGCCCCTGGCCGGGCTGCATATTGATCTCGTGCGCGCTCCCGAGCAGCTGGAAACGGTGGGTCGGCTCGCACCGAAGGATCTGGTGCTCTCGCTTGGCTTGATCGATGGCCGCAACGTCTGGCGTGCGAACCTGCCCGCCATTCTCGACCGCATCAAACCGATCGTCGCCGGCTGGCCCTTGGACCGCGTCGAGATCGCGCCTTCGTGCTCGATGCTGCATGTGCCGATCGACCTGCGCATGGAGACGGAACTCGACGCCGACATCAGGTCGTGGCTCGCCTTCGCGGCCCAGAAGACCGACGAGTTGGTGTTGCTTGCCCGGGCCCTGTCCCAAGGCAGGGATGCGGTGGCAGGCGCGTTGAAAGCGTCTGCCGAGGCTGCCGCCACTCGCGTGACATCCACGAAGATCCATGACCCGCTTGTTGAGGGGCGGATCGCCAGCATTGACGACAGCATGAAGCGACGAGAGAGCGCTTTTGCCGAGCGCTCCAGAGTCCAGGCCGGCACGCTCGGGCTGCCGCCGTTCCCGACGACGACCATCGGGTCCTTCCCGCAGACGCCGCAGGTACGCAGGGCGCGGGCCGCTCATGCGAAGGGCCAGCTGAGCTATGTCGACTACGAGACCTTCCTGAAGAAGGAGATCGAGGCTGCAATTCGCTGGCAGGAAGAGATCGGGCTGGACGTGCTGGTGCACGGTGAGTTCGAACGAAACGACATGGTACAGCATTTCGGCGAGCAGCTGTCCGGCTTCGCCTTCACCCAGCATGCCTGGGTGCAGAGCTATGGGTCGCGTTACGTGCGCCCCCCCATCATCTTCGGCGACGTATCGAGGCCCAATCCGATCACGCTGCGCTGGTGGCAATTCGCCCAGTCGCTTACGGAAAACCCTGTGAAGGCAATGCTCACAGGCCCGGTGACCATTCTCAACTGGTCTTTTGTTCGCGACGACGTACCCCGCTCCGAAGCATGCCGCCAGATCGCGCTCGCCATCCGCGACGAGGTGACGGATCTCGAATGGTCCGGCGCAAGGATGATCCAGATCGATGAGGCCGCGTTTCGCGAAGGATTGCCACTGCGCCAGTCTGATTGGAACGACTATCTCGACTGGGCTGTCGAATGCTTCCGGATCGCTTCAACGGGTGTAAAGGACGCGACTCAAATCCATACCCACATGTGCTACTCGGAGTTCAACGAGATCATCGACGCGATCGCTGAAATGGATGCGGATGTCATTTCGATTGAGACGTCGCGCTCGAAAATGGAACTGCTGGACGCCTTCACGAGCTCCAAATATCCGAACGAAATCGGGCCCGGAGTCTACGACATTCACTCACCACGTGTCCCGGAAGTCGGGGAGATTTCGGACCTCGTCATGCTTGCCCGCGACCGACTGTCGGATGCCCAACTGTGGGTAAACCCGGACTGTGGCCTCAAAACACGCAAATGGGAGGAGGTCCGCCCTGCCCTCATGAACATGGTCGCTGCAGCACGTGCGCTCCGGGAGAAAGTGTAGGCCTGAGGGTTTCCTGGTTGCTCACCATGTGGCGAGTTGCCGGCTGCCGCATGTCGGCTGTGAATGTGCCAAAACGCGATCACATCCTTTGAAATAAGTCACTCGAGCGAAATGTGCACTTTCCTTCGGCACGTGTATTAATCGCGCAGGAGTAAAGGGTACCGTTTTCTCCCTGTGACGTGTCGAGTTCGAAGGGGATGTGATTGGCGTCGAGACCAGCATGCCAAGTGCACTGTTCTCGATCAGTTCGTAGCGGACTTCTCGGCTCGGTTCATCGAAATGCGCGGGTACATACATGACAGGTTCCTTCACTGGCCGCCGGGTTCGCTATTCACCGGTTGACATCCGATGGCAAGCGTTCCAACGCGGCGGCGATCTGGCGCTTCGCTGCTGAGGGCAGAGGCAGGATGGGACGCGGAGGGTCGGCACGGCAAATGTCGAGCAATTCGGCAAGTGCATAGACGACGCGAAGGCTCGAGAACTCCTTGAAGAGGCTCCAGAGCGGCGCAAGCGTGGCATCGATCCGTCGCGCTTCGGCCGCATCGCCCTGTTGCGCCGCCGTGACGATCTTCACGCAGACCTCGGGCAGGATGCCGGCGAGGACGCTGTACCATGTGTCGGCCCCGGCGATCATGGCCTCTGCGGCGTTCCAGTCGCCGCTGTAGCCGATCGAGAACCCTTCCGGCACAGTGCGCCTCTGGTCGGCCAGATGGCTCTTGATCGCATCGCCCTTGTCTGTCGGATTCTTGATGGCGACAATCCCAGCCACCTTTGCCAGGCGGCTGACAAGGGGTGGACTGAAATGGAAATGCGTCGTTCCTGGATTGTCGTAGACGACGATCGGCAGGCCACTTTCGCGCGCCACAGTGGAGAAATGTTCGAACACCTCGTCATCAGTAAGCGGGGTGTAGGAAGCGGCGGCAAGCAAACCCGCAGCAGCTCCAAGGGCCTTGGCGTCTTGCGCGAGCCCCACGGCTTCATCGGTGCGCAGCCCGCCTACACCCACCAGGACCGGCATTCGCCCCGCGGTTTCGTCCAAGGTCTCGGCGAGCGTCCGTCGCCGTTCCTCGCGCGACAGATACATGTAGGTGCCGGTGCTGCCGAGAAGACCGATGGAATCGACCTGAGCGGTGCCAAGCCGAGCAATCAGCCTGCGCAGGGCAACGTTATCGACGCGGCCGTCACGATTGCTCGGGGTGATGGGGAACGCGGAAAGACCGCTCAGGAATGCCATGGCAAGGCTCCAGATCTATGTGTGAGCGCAGAGGTGGCCGCACGCCAAGTCATCACAAGACGTCCAAAGCCCGCCGCAGATCGGCGATCAGGTCATCGGCGTCTTCGAGCCCCACCGAGAGACGCATGAGGTCCTCGCCGACTCCGTCGGCCAAATGGGCATCCTTGCGGATCGGCTGCCGAGCACGTGTGAGGCTTGCTGGATGATAGATGAGGCTGTCGGTATCGCCGAGGCTGACAGCCCGGGTGATCAGGTTGAGCCGGTCCATCATCCGGCGCGCGCCTTCGTATCCAGCGCGAAGGCCAAAGGCCAACATGCCCGACCCGTTGGACATCTGCTTTCGCGCCGTCACCTGATCAGGGTGCGAGTCGAGGAAGGGATAACTCACCCATGCCACCGCCGGGTGCGCCTCGAGCGCCCGAGCCACCGCAAGGGCCGTGCCGCTGTGCCGTTCCATGCGCAGCGTGAGCGTCTTCAGACCGCGCAGGATCAGGAAGGCTGACATGGGCGAGAGCGCTGCGCCGGTGATGTAGCGCAGGCCCGTTTCGTGCAGCGTGCGGAGCGTTGGCGCGTCGCCCAGAAGCGCGCCCCCAAGGGCATCGCCGTGCCCATTGATGTACTTGGTCAGCGAGTGGAGCACGAGGTCTGCCCCATGTTCGAGCGGCCGCTGGAGCGCGGGGGAAGCGAAGGTGCTGTCGACTGCAATCTTTACACCGCGCGCGTGGGCGCGCTCGGCAATGGCAGCGATGTCGAGGATGCGGCTCAGCGGATTCACCGGCGTCTCGAAGAAAACCAGCCGGGTCCGCTCGGTAATCGCGGCGTCGAGATTGTGAGGATCGGACAGGTCGACCGCGATGACCTTGATGCCGAAGCGGGGGACCGCCTGTTCGACCATGGCAAGCGTGTTCGCATAAAGCGTCTTGTGGACGATGAGTTCATCGCCTTGGGACAGGAGCGACAGGATCAGCGTGCCGAAAGCCGCCATCCCCGAGGCAACGACCAGACCTGCCTCGGCTCCTTCCAGATTGGCAAGCCGTTGTTCGAGGATCTCCGTCGTCGGATTGTATTCGCGCGCATAGAGCCTTCCGCCAAGCGCGGCGGCGGCCTCGTTCGCTGCCACGCTTTCGAATCCATAGGTCGAGGTCAAGAAGACTGGCGGCTGAACGGCATTGGAAAAGCCGGCGGGATCGTAGCCATGATGGATCGCCCGAGTGGCGAATCCGGGACCGGTGTCGTTGAGCGACCGCGTGAGAGCATCGGTTTCGGATTGATAGGAACGGGTCATTCGGCCTCTCGATCTTTCTTGGTCCCCGAAAGATTGACGGCAAACTGGCCAATGTGAAATATCCAGTTGGCGATGAATGAAATGGTCCAGTCTTCAAGTGCCGGTTCTGCAGGTCGCACGCACGCGATGGGTGCACGCCAGATCTACGAGGCTCTTCGCAAGCAGATCCTCGGCGGTGTCTACGAAACCGGCAGTCAGCTGCCGTCCTCCCGAGGCCTGGCAAATGACCTTGGGGTTTCGCGAACGACGGTGACGGTCGCCTATGAGCAACTGACGGCGGAAGGTTTCATCGACGTCCGTCAAGGCGCACGACCCCGCGTTGCATCTTCGCTGATCGGTCCTGAGACGAGCCGCACTGTCGCGAAACGAGTCGGCCCGGTTCATCTGTCCGCCTATGGGCGACGACTGCGCGCTACACCGCCCTGGCCAGATTATCTGCCGAATGCGCTAAAGGTCGATTTCCGCTATGGCGACTTGGCGCCGTCAGATTTCCCTGCATTGATCTGGAAACGTGCGATGAACGAGGCGATGGGGCAGCGCCCGTTGCGTCTTGCCTATGACGACCCTCGCGGCTCGCGCCGGCTGCGCCAGGCGCTCCAGGGCTATCTCTGGCGCGCCCGAACGCTGAGCTGCGACCTCGAGCAGATCATCATCATCAACGGTTCGCAGCAGGGCCTCGATCTGTGCGCTCGCCTGCTTCTCGATCGTGCCGACCGCTTCGTCATCGAGGACCCGTGCTACAGGATGGCGCGTCAGGTCTTTGCCAGTACGGGTGCCTTGCCCATCCCCGTCACCGTCGACGAGGACGGGATGAAGACGGAGTTGCTGGCGGGGATCGGGGCACAACTGGCCTATGTCACGCCATCGCATCAGTTTCCGCTGGGCGGCGTCATGCCGATCGCGCGCCGCCATCAGCTTCTGGAATGGGCGCGGCACAACAACGCCTATGTGATCGAGGACGACTACGACAGCGAATATCGCTACGACATCAATCCGGTCACTCCGCTGCACAGTCTTGAGGACCACGGGGCTGTCATCTACCTCGGCACGATCTCCAAAACGCTCTCGCCGATGCTGCGTATCGGCTACCTCGTCGTCCCGCCGGAATTGCAGGAGGTCTTCGCTACCGCCAAACAATTCTCGGACCGACATTCGCCGGTGGCTGAACAGGAGGCTCTGGCTTGTTTGATCGAAAGTGGCGGCTACGAAAGCCATGTGCGGCGCGTGCGCAGGCTGAACGGCGAGCGTCGGGAGACGTTGTTGGGCGCCTTGCGGCACAGCTTCGGCGATCGCATCGCTGTCCAGGGAGCAGAGGCCGGACTGCACGTCGCCGTCTGGTTCAACGACCTGCCACGATCGCAGGAAACGGCACTGGTCGAAGCCGCCCGACGTGCGGGTTTGGGGCTACACCTGATCTCGCCCCTTTACGAGCGGCAGTCGGACGAAGGCCACATCGATCGCGTGGGGCTTGTCATGGGCTATGCCGCTTTGAGCATTCGGCAGATCGAGAAGGGCGTTGAGGTCCTGCGAGCGGTTGTCAGGCAGGTGCAAGACGCGTTGCCGGGACACGGTGGCTAAAACGGCGGGGACGTGGCGTGCTGGCGAGGAAACCGACCCTTGGCCTGAACCGCGTTTCGTTGCAAAGCCAACTGGACTGGGAAAACGCCATACCATGCTGTTGATCAGGCCAGTTTGGCGGCAGATTTTCGTGCGAGACGAATTTCCGAAAGCGATGCATGACCCGGCAAGGAAAGCTGCTTCACATCCATATCGCGCCCGCTGTCTCCTATGAAATGGAGGATCTGGAGGAGGCGTAGCTTGTTGCCGGCCGAGGTGGGCTCGAGCACCCGCAAGACATAATCGACGATCTCTATCAGGCCTTGTCCACCGCCGAATGATGGAATTATCCAGCGCATGGTGCGGCATGCACCATGGCGACGCCAGAAGATCTGGACGCTCGACAAGCACCTTTCTTGAAACATTTCCCGAACCACCCGCAGCGCAAAGCCTCCCCATGAGAAAAGAGCATCCCATGTCTTTCACGCCATTGATTGCCCCGAGATCAAGGCCCGCTACCGGGATTTTCATCTGATCAGCATGGTGGTGCGGAACGCTGGAATCGACGTGCCGGATGCACAGGCGTTGAACGACACGATTGCGGCGGCGGAACAGGCGGCGCTTCGCGATGACGCCCAAAGGGACGCGCGTCTTGCGGCGTGGGCCGTTGCCTACGAGGCTTTCGGCACAAAGGCCAATCGAACGCCGTGCTCGGCCGCCGCGCTTCTCAAGCGGGTGCGAAAAGATGGCTCTCTCCCGCGGATTTCCCCACTGGTTGATGCCTACAATGCCATCAGCGTGTTGTATGGCGTTCCGATTGGCGGGGAAGATCTCGATCTCTACCAGGGGTCCCGAGACTTTTAATTGCGAAGGGAGCGGAGCCATTCGACACGATCGAGCAAGGTGAAATGGTAACCGAGCATCCCGAACCGGGCGAAGTCATCTGGTGCGATGATTCCGGTGTCACGTGCCGCCGCTGGAAATGGCGGCAGGGGCGGCGCACCATGGGTCACGGTCCATACCCGCGCCATGTGGCCGTGCTGGAAGCCCTCGGCCCAATGTCAGCTATACAGATGACGGGCACCGGAGAGCATTTGATGGGACTTATCCAAGCGTTGTGCCCGGGTGCGCGAATCGAAACCGCGCGGATCGACGAGTCCACTACATCTCGTGTCCCTTAGGGCATGGCCCACCTTTCGGAGAAACACCCCACTCAGCCCTGTCCGGATCTGGCGCTCCTTGCTCGCTCCGCTGGCCTACACAGTTGATTGCGAACGACCCAGAACGGCTCTCGAAAACGAGCGTCGAACGAAATCAGATCACCGTTTGTTCTCCCTTAGCGTTGTTTGGCGTACTTTAATCGCGATGCCCTCCAGTGTTGGATGCTCCAAATTACGCAAGCTCGGTCGAGTGATCGCGGAGAAGGTTAATGTCGACTACATCGAAATTCATGGAGCGGTTCGGACAACGGGTGCGAACCCGGGACGTCGTGCCGGTGTCGTCAGGCTCTCCCGTCCGACTGAGCCTCGGTTTCTTCACGGCGCGAATACTCCTGAGGCCGCCCGCATTGTCGGTAAGAGACAGCTGCCGCTCAGGACGGCCCACGCGATACTGTCGATCACGGCAAGGCGTTCGTGACGGTTCCTTGCGTCGACCACCTGTTGGCACTGAAGAATGAACTGTCGTCCGCAGGCGTGATCGCGAAGGTTCATGCGCCGCGGCCGATAAGTGTTCGCGAAGTCCGGGATCGCACGAAGCTCTCTCAGGAGGCATTCTCCGTGAGGTATGGCCTCGATCTGGCAACGCTTCGAAACTTGGAGCAAGGTCGCTCGAAACCGGATGTAGCGGCGAATACTCTCCTTTGGACGATCGCCCGGAATCCGGAAGCGGTCGAAGAATCGCTGGACATGGAGGACGGAGTGGCTGCCCCATCACCCTGAGGGGGCCGGTCACTCCGGCACGCGGCTATTCGGCCGCCAGCGCGATAGCCTTCCGCCGCGCGGTATCGACAGCGCGCGAGCCTCATGCGTCAGACGCCTTCCTTGGCATGTCGCACGCCAGATCCCAACCATGATTCCATCGCAACGGGATGGTGACGAAAGCAGTGTCTGCACTTGGGAAACGAGCCATTTGCGTCCTCATGGACCTCGCGATCGTCTCGTCCCAGTAAAAGTCGCAATCATTGTCGATTGCGATGTTCCGCAGTCAGCTGGCCGTTTATTTTCCTAAGATCTGCGTTACAGGCCGGGGCGTTGTAGGCGTTTCGGCGGGTAAAATGGGATAGGCGAGCTCGGGTGCCTTTCCGGTCAGCGAGTTGAGGAAGGCAACAAGCAGGTCGACTTCTTCGTCCGCCAGTACCACGCCAAGCTGGGTGGTTCCCATGATGGCAACGGCCTGTTTCAGATCCCAAACCTTGCCCGAATGAAAGTATGGCGCGGTGAGTGCAACGTTGCGCAGCGGCGCCACGCGGAAAACATAGGAATCGTCGGCAGTATTGGTGACCGCAAATCGGCCCTTGTCTTTTTCCGGCAGGACCTCGGCGCTGGGCTGTTCCACGAGGCCGAATGGGTAATAGGCTTCCCCACCAACGTTGATACCGCCATGGCAGGACGAGCAGCCTTTGTCCATGAAAAGCGCCAGGCCCTGTTTCTGTTCGGAAGTCATGGCGGCGTCATCGCCATTCAGGAAGCTGTCGAAGGGGGCCGGCGTGACCAGTGTCGCCTCGAAGGCTTCGATTGCCTTGGCGAGGTTGCCGAAGCTGACCCGATCGGCTTCAGCCGGAAAAGCTGCATCGAACCAATCGACATATTGCGGCATCGACTTGAGGGTGGCGATGACTTGACCCGGTGTATTGGCCATTTCGACGCCGGCTTGGACCGGTCCCTTCGCCTGAGCCTTCAGGTCTTCGGCACGACCGTCCCAGAACTGGGCGATGTTGAAGACAGCGTTCAGTACAGTCGGCGCGTTGCGCGGTCCCTTCTGCCAACCATGGCCGATCGAGGTTTCATGATTGTCGTCGCCGCCGGTGGCCAGGTTGTGGCACGAGTTGCACGACAAGACGCCTGACGCCGAGACGCGTGGATCGAAGAACAGTGCCTTGCCGAGGGCGATCTTCTCCGGTGTGATCGGGTTGTTAGCGACTGCCGGCGTGGTGGGCGGCAAAGCCTTGAAAGTGGCCAATGCCGTTTCTCTGAGGTCTGCGGGGATCGAATCCGCAGCAAAGGCGGTGGCTGTCAGCAAGGGGATAGCCATCGTACTGAATAGGATTTTCATAAATGATCTCGCTGCGTCGTGCACGCAGCCACTCTGGGATATGCGGCTCATGAACGCCCTGCGCTAGATCAGTTGCGGGAGAGGACCGGGTGGTCTGACACCTGTTTTTGCGGCAGAGCTTGGACCGTCCCGGAATTGAACGCTCTTCTCGATTGGATTTTGGGAGGCGGAGGATCGCTGCTCGGCAAGCGGCGGCGCCGGAGCCGTGCTCCGGTTCTCTCTGCGCCTTCTACCATGAAGAAATCGGGGCCGCCGCTGTCTCAGATTTCGGTTCGGGGCCGGTGATCTGTTCCGCTGCAGGTCCTGCTCGACTTCCGCCTGCCTTCGCCAGATCGACGTGGGCCCAAATCGATCCGCAATAGTGTCTTGTAGCACCTTTGCGGGACAATCTTATTTCGACTGTAGAGGACCGTTTCGGGTGAGCGAAATTAAACGAATTTCAAAGGGCGCCCGAGTAGCTGTTTTGATTGGCTTGTGAGGCTTATAGCCTCCATCGAGCGAATATTGGCAGACGACGGAGCACAATTTTTGCGTCAGCCTTCAATGGGACAACTGCTTTGCGATAATAACAGGGCAATTCACCGTCATGAATTTGAGAGAACCAAGTCCCACGCAGTGATTTTCACACCGGAAGCGTTGCAGTCCTGTCGCGAGAAGCTGATTTACAAATACAACAAGATGATTAACATCGCCATAGCGCGCAAAATATTGTTTCTTTATACTACCCTCTAGATGCCGGCGAAATCTGGATACAATAACCTCGTCGGCGTACCCGCTCCAGCCTCACACACGACTGCGACGCCTATACTTGCGCTTTTCCACTGTCCGACATGCAGGCAGCGAGCCATTGCATCGCGGAGGTTGCATCTTCCAATATGAGGACCTGTTTCGCAAAGCGGAAAAAAGTCTTGCGCGCTGCGCTCGCAGGTTTTCGTCCGTTGTATGCATCAAAGCACGCCCTGAGGGCGGCTTCGTAGATCCGGTCTCTGCGATCTTCTGGCCATTCGTTGAGAAACTCGAAAGCATCCGCAGGACTGGTAATCTCTTGCACGATGTGCGCTGCACGCCTTACGAAAAGTGGGCTGCTGAAAGTCCCTGAGCTCATTGGTTCCTCCCGACCTGCTGAACCGCTAGTTTGCGTGAACAGGCGCCTCCTCTACACCCGCCCACCATTGCGGAATGTGTTTCACAGCGATAGCGGTTCAATAGCAAAGCAGCGGCGTGATGTCCTCGGTTTACCAGCGGGCCAATCCCTAACATCCTGATGCGAGAGCGGCTCACCGGATGAATCTACATCGTTTCGACCATTCCGAATCAACGCTTGATAGTTCCTCCACGCGCCACCAGGAAGCGGTCACTGCTCTGCCACCGATTTCACAGCCAAAAAGAGGATGGCGAAACAGAAATAGCCCGCTTCGTTTCGAGATCACTGGTCATTTCGGCGCAAAGCTTACGGCCGAGACGCCTGAAAATGCGCAAGGACCGCGGCAGGTCGCCAACAACGGACGGATCAACGGTCACGACGGCGGGAAACCGCGCCATAGATCTCGCTGGACGAGCATCGCAATAATCGTGTCGAGACCTTTGTTGCTTTCAGCGGCGACCGCCACTATGAAGCGACGCTTCGCCGACTGTGTTTCACGCCGCCTGGAGAGTTTCATGACAGAAGAAGCCGAAAAAAACATCGACACCCTCATGGAGCTCACGGCCGATGTCGTCTCAGCCTATGTCTCCAACAATCCGATCCCGGTGGGGGATCTCCCTGCCCTCATCGGCCAAGTGCACGCGGCTCTGAAAGGGACGGCCGGAGGTGTCTCTGCAAAAGAGCCGGTTGCCCTTACGCCTGCAGTCCCGATCAGGAAGTCGGTGACACCGGACTACATCATCTCCCTTGAGGACGGAAAGAAATTCAAATCGCTAAAGCGCCATCTGTCGACCCACTATGGGCTGACGCCGGATGGATATCGGGCCAAATGGGGCCTGCCGGCGGATTATCCCATGGTCGCGCCGAACTACGCCGCGGCGCGCTCGTCATTGGCCAAGACGATGGGGCTCGGCCGCAAACCGAAAGCGCCGGAAGCGCCGGAGCCGGCGCCGACGAAGCGAACCCGCAAGAAGGTCGCGGCTTGATTTCGGCAATCGAGATTCGTTCTGGAGCGTTGCAGCAATCGGCTTAATCTGCGCGTCATATAAAAAGGCGGGGCCAACCCCGCCTTCCTTTCAAACGACTTTGTTTCATGAGGAATTCGCGACGCCTTGCAGCTATCTACTGCCCTCAGTTTTTGCTCGCTCCTATCGAGCGGCCGTGAGAACCTCCGGACCTACGCCCACTCTTGCCAGACGCAGGAGAAAATTTCAACCAGCTTTGCTGAGGCTGCCAGCGGAGGATTTGCCAGTGCGGCGGTCCTGCTCGATCTCATAGTTGATCTTCTGGCCGTCTGCGAGGGTCGAGAGGCCCGCGCGTTCGACAGCGGAAATGTGGACGAAAACATCCAGACCCCCATTGTCGGGCTGGATGAATCCAAACCCCTTGGTGCTGTTGAACCACTTTACCGTTCCGGTCGCCATAACGTATTCCTTTGTAACTATTGCAATGTGGGCAGGCCATAAGCCAGTCCGCTTCATATCCGAGATTTTAGGGGCAGCAAAAGCGGAAATTTGTAAAAGGAGCGGTTCAATCGCCGACGGCAGCTCGCAAAGCCCACCATGACCCCCTTATCGCCGGATAGCATCTCCCGCGCTGGTGCTCGGAATGCCCAAAAGACAAGCGATCCTCGGACGCTCGGACCGACGCGAGCGACTGATTGGCGTAGGCGATCATGAAACACGCCTCGACGGCTCCCTCTCTAGCGACGAGGCGCGCGTCATCGTAATCTTCCGCTGTCGCGTAAGCCTCAAAATCCGCCTTGTCCCTCTTTGCCGCTAGCTTGCCCCACAGATCAATCTCATAAGACACGTGGATAGATGTGTCGCTCCCGCCGACCTGGCCGTTCACCTTGGGGAGCAAGGCTTGCGCAGCTCTATCTGCCTGAAGTCGGGCCGGATAAGCGTTAGCAGCCGCGATGAGGACATCACTATTTCGGCCGATGACCTCGCCGACAAGCTTGTCGAGATTGGCGTCCCCGAACGCCAGCCACCAGCGGTCTGTGCTGGCCTGCACAGCGCTTCCAACCGAAGCGGTCGACCAGTGGGGCCCGGCTGGAAGTATGTGCTCGACAGGCTGCAACCGGCGAGCAGGACAAGGCAACCGGGTGATCAGTCTGGTAAGTTTCATTTTCAATCTCTTGAGGGCGCGTACGGAATCGAGGCGCACGGCGTTACGGTCGGGAAAGCCGAAGACCAGGCGGATGCAGGGCGCTAGTAAGCGGCGTGACTAGAAGCAGCCAGGAGCAAGGACATCGTCGTTTTCGTTGATGACCTCCCCGATAAGCTCGAACGTCAGCCAGCAGTGGTCTGCGGTGGCGTGGATAGCACTTGCTGCAGCAGCCGTTGGCCAGCAGGCCCCCGCAGGGAGTTCGGGGCCAGAATATGTGCTCGACAGAGTCGTGCAACCCGCGAGCAAGACAAAGGAACAAGGTAAAATCCGTCTGACGAGCATCATTTTTCACTCTCTTGACAGCGCATCTACGGGATTCAGGCGAGATGCATTACGGGCGGGAAGGAAGCCAAAGGTCAGGCCGATACAGAGCGCGACTGCGCAGCTTCTGGTCCCGCGTCCGGCGGTCGGAAAAACGCCCTTCTCGGATTTCGATGATGCGGTCAGCGTGACTTGCGATCTCCATGTCGTGAGTCACGATGATGACGGTATGACCGTCGGTATGAAGTTCCTTCGAGGTATCGAGAACGGTTTCGCCGCTCTTCCTATCAAGCGCCCCCGTCGGCTCGTCGGCGAGGATGATGCGGCCGCCATTCATCAATGCGCGCGCAATCGAAACCCTCTGTTGCTGGCCGCCGGACAGCTGGTTCGGACGGTGGTCGAGGCGATCACCGAAACCCAGCCTGCGCGGAAGAGATGTCGACCTTTCCCGGCGTGAGCCGGCGTCGAGGCCGGCATAGACGGCGGGCATCGCCACGTTGTCGGCCGCGCTCAGCGTTCCGAGAAGCTGATAGTGTTGGAAGATGAAGCCGAAATGTTCCCGTCTCAACGCCGCACGATTGTCCGCGGTCAAGCCGGCAACGCTGCGGCCGCCGACGCGATAGTCACCAAAACTCGGCTGGTCCAAGCAACCCAGGATGTTCATAGCGTCGTTTTGCCCGAACCGCTTGCGCCAACGATCGCCACCAGTTCGCCACCCGCGATGGAAATGCTGACGCCGGCCAGCGCCATAATCGTCTCCTCTCCGGCATGGAAAACCCGCGAGGCGTTCTCGATTTCAAGGAGGGCGGTCATTTCATCACCGCGGCCCAACATCGGTTCCCTTTCCGACGGCAGGCATGACAACTTCATCACCGACACAGAGGCCATCGAGTACCTGCGCCTTGATCTTGCCGGTCAAACCTATTGTCACCAGGCGCTCGGTGAGTTCGCCGGTTGGCGTGCGAACCTGCACGCGGTAGCGACTTTGCGCATCGGCCTCCGTCAGAGCCGACCATGCTACGAGCGTTACGTTCTCGGCCTGGCCGGAAATAATCGTTACCAAGGCGTTGGCCGAAGCCGCCCTTCCGGGTTCGGTGTGGAAAAGAGGCCGTTGTAGTAGACTGCTGACGCTTGGGTTTCCGCGCCTGTTCTGGAGCTCGGGCTGAGATCATCAGCAATCGACGGAGGCGCAGGCTCTATCTCTTCCAGTACGCCTGAAATAGGGACTCGCGTGTCCCCCAGGACTGTGAAGCGGAGGTTCTGACCTGGCTTTACCCGGGCCATGTCGATTTCCGAAATCTGCACCTTCACCCGCATGACGTCGAGCTGTGCAAGAATCACAATCCCGGGCACGGCCTAGCTTGAGTTCAACGTTTGACCCTCTTTAGCCAGCACAGCAACAACGACGCCGTCCATGGGCGCGCTGAGCTTCGTGTGGTCGAAGGTTGTGCGAGCCTCCTCAACCGCGAGCGTCTTCTCATGGATCTGCGCTTCAAGTTGCTCGACGTCCGCCTCTTGAGCAAAAAAACGGCGCTTGCGCTTTCTCCAGGTCGGCGGCCGAGACCGCCTTTTTCCGGCTCAGAGTCTTATGTCTACGGAACGCCAATTCGGCATCTTTCAGTCGTATTCGTGCTCGCTTGCGGTCCGCGTTGGCACCGGCGAGGTTGGCTTGGGCGGTTAGTAGTTTGTTCTGCTCTTTCGTAGGGTCAATTTCGGCGATCAAGTCGCCAGACTTGACAGCCTGACCGAGCTTTACATGCAGCTTCAATTGGCCCGCGTTTGGGCGCCAATCTTAACCTCACGGAGAGGTTCCAAAACGCCGGTAGCAAGGACGGTCTCCTCGACCGCACCGAGTATCACGCGTTGCGTGAGGACAGGATCGCGCGTTTTGTGTTCGAAAGCTCCGGTCTCGGATGCGATCGCAAACACCACCGGGGGCGATCCCTAGGCCCCAGACAAGCACCCTTGTTTTACCCTTCAGCAACGCTCACTCCGCTCTCAGATGACATTGTTTTTGCCGTGTCGTGCGACGTAAGCGCGATTGACTCTCACCTACCGACTTGAACCGGGAATGGGCTCCGGCAAGAGCTGTTCTGCTGAGAAGTCGCAACCCGCGCGGAAAGCATGGTTCCGAGCGCCGACACGCGGCGATGAAGATGATAGTGAAGCACCGGGCGAGCATTCACTGTCCCTTTCCGAGGCAGTTAGCAGCAGCAGGCCCAGGGCTAACGCGAGCGGACCGAGGAGAAGGCTCGCCGGAACAACGCTCCTTCTGATGCAATTGCGAATTTTGGACGTTTGCTTTGGTCGCATTCCGGGTACGGTTTCCTGTCAAGCGACGCACGCTTGGGCGCGCATACATCTGAGTGGTCATTGGCACGAACGAGGTTCTTGCTGTGACTGACGCTTCTGAGCGCACCCCGATAGCAATTTGAGCCGGCATGAGATCCGCAAGCCGCCCTTTTGGATGCTCGAAGGCTGTCGTGTAGCCAGCCGGTGTTGCCACGAGTGCTGTCTAGGGTCAGCAAGGCAGTCACCTTCGATGTTCCCAATGGATTTTGGCCGAGATAGCGCGCTTCACGCTTGAAGATCATGCACTCAGAACATGAGAGTGCATCCTTCGCATCGCGGGCGAATGAATAAGGCGGCATTTCGATGATGAGGCCGCGGCTGCATGGCCAGCCCACTCATGCCGATTATACTTTGTAAGACAAAGGATAGGCCACAAGACTGGCCTCGAGGCTACAGTGGAACAATCCTGACACAGGGCTTCAAGACTCTGGTGGTGGCGCATCGCTTTACCCCTTAGCTGTCTTCGACGGCACCACCCACACGCGCGAAGTTTTGCGGTCGAAGTGCGTTTCGACCTAGCGCCCCTTCGACTCGACGGCATCGGACCAGCCGTCTTCCGTCTTAATCGACGGAGCTGCCTTCGGTCCGCTTCAAGCTTAGTCAGCACGGCTTGGCGCGGTTGCCATTCGGCGATCCCAAGATCGGATTTCCGCCGGCCAGTGCAGCGCCGACGGTGGGCACATTAATAAAAAGTGCCGAGATCAGGATGGCATTCATAACTGGCCTTCTAATCGGTTGTTGCAATCACGGCCCTTCTGACACTCGTAGCTGACAGCAGCCTGAAAGCCTCCGGACATTTGCGCCACGGGGTTCAGCGTAGCGTCAGGTTCTGTCAGTAAGGCAAGGAGGCTCTACCACAGTAGGTGGTAAAAGTGGCCGTCGCCATTGAGGATGGCGCGCTTCGGGAAGGCGGCATGCAGGATGTCACCAAGTTCGTCAGCTAAGGCTCGCCGCGCCGCAATGCCGAGTTCGCCCGATCTAGAAGCGGCCGTCTACGCCGAGATCGACCCGTCCGGCCGGACGACGTCACCGGCGACTATCGAACAAGTTAAGGACCTCTATGTCCGCTCGAAGACCTCTGCTCCCGACGAGCTGGGCTATGTCGCCAAGATGTACGGGTCGGCCCTTACCACTGGCCGCAAAGCGCGAGAACTCAAGGAATGGCGGGACCGTATCCGCAAGCTCACCGCCAATCGGGTCACGGCCGTTGCAGCCGGCTATCTCGTGCCCGACGATTCCACCACCGTCTCTCTCTTGCCCAATACTGAGAATTCACGTGATCGCGAGCCAATACCGCGGTGCGTTTTCACAAGCTTTGCCTGCTTCTATTCTTGGGAAGGGAACACCCCGAGCGCCACTCGGCTGGCGATCTTTTTCGTCGTGAATTTTCTCCTCATCTTGCCGGCGGTCACCACCCATACCGCGATGACGGGAAGATATGTTGAAGCGGCAAGCGCTTCCCATTCACGGTGTCCAATGTCCGACAATGTCGGAGACGCGACATAGCAGAGTCCGATTAATCACATTGCCGAAACTGATTTCTCGTTTGGCATGGTTCGTGCGCGGTCATCCCAAACACGTCACGGACCGAGGAGAGTCGTCCCATGATCCCCCAAAAAATGCCGCCTCACGTTTCCCAGATTCACTCAAAGATGACGCTCAAGTCAGGCATGGCAACATGCTGATGGCCGGCTCGGGGCTGCCCACCGACCCACTTTTCTCCCACTAAGGTCGACGAGCATGCAGCAACTTCAAAATAAGGGACAACTCACTTTGCCTCAAACATTCCCCATCGGCCGGTCACGACAACAGAAGCCCTCAGTAAACCTACGGTCTGGCTGGCTGCGCGGGTCACTTTTGGCGACCGCGCTGGCCTTCGTGACCACCGCTCCGGTTCTGGCGGCCACCAATGAGATCAAGGCAACGAATTTCCTGCTCGACAACGGCATGGAGGTGGTCGTCATCCCCGATCGCCGCTCGCCGATCGTCACCCATATGGTGTGGTACAAGATCGGCAGCGCCGACGAGCCGCCCGGGAAATCCGGCATCGCGCATTTTTTCGAGCATCTGATGTTCAAGGCGACGGCCAATCACGCCGCCGGCGAGTTGAACCGCGCCGTGGCCGAGATCGGCGGCTCGCACAACGCCTTCACTTCCTATGACTATACTGCCTTCTACGAAATAGTGGCGCCCTCGGCATTGGAGCAGATGATGAGCTTCGAGGCTGACCGCATGCGCAACCTCACCCTCACGGATGATGTCATCAACACGGAGCGGGACGTGGTCATGGAGGAGCGCCGCTTGAGAATCGACAACGATCCGGAGGCGGTGCTCGACGAGGAGGTCGTCACCACGCTGTGGCAGAGCCAACCCTACCGAATTCCGGTGATCGGCTGGATGCACGAGATCGAAAAGTTGAATCGCACCGACGCCGTGGCCTTTTATGACAATTACTACCGGCCGAACAACGCCGTACTGGTGGTGGCAGGCGACGTCGAGCCGGAAAGGGTGAAGACGCTGGCCGAGAAGACCTATGGCAAGGTCCCGCGTGGACCGGATCTGCCGCCACGCGACCGCCCGTCTGAGCCGGTGCAGAACACCAGGCGCACATTGACGCTGAGCGATGGCCGCGTTTCGGTCCCCTTCTTCTCCAGACATTGGGTAGTGCCGTCCTATCGCACCGCTGAGCCCGGCGAAGCCGAGGCGCTGGACCTGCTGGCCCAGATTCTCGGCGGGGGCAACCGCAGCCGGCTCTACCAGACGCTCGTCGCCAAGCAAAGCATCGCCGCCGCCGTCGGCGTCTATTTCGAGGGCACCATGCTGGATGCCACCCATTTCAGCATCCACGGCTCGCCGCGCGGCGACGCCAAGCTTGCCGATATTGAGGCCGTGGTCGACGCCGAGATCGCCCGCATCGCCAGGGACGGCGTCACCAGTGAGGAGTTGGACAAGGTGAAAGAACGCTATGTCCGGTCGGTAATCTTCGCCCGCGACGAGCAGGACTCCATCGCCAACATGTATGGCTCCACGCTTGCCACCGGCGGCAATGTGAAAGACGTCGAGGAATGGCCGGACCGCATCCGCAAGGTCACCGCCGATCAGGTTAAGGCCGTTGCCGCCCGCTATCTCGTGTCCGACTTTTCGACCACTGGCTATCTCTTGCCCAAGGAGAATTGATGTGATGACAAACCAACTCCGCAGCGCCGTTGCACAAGCGTTGCCCTCTCCTGTTGCAGGATGGAGGGCCTGGCTGGCCGTCCTTCCCCTTGCAATTTTCTTCCTCATCCTGCCGGCGCTCACCGCCCGTGCTGCGGTGAACATCCAGGAGGTGAAATCTGAAAAGGGGATCACGGCCTGGCTGGTGGAGGACCATACGCTGCCGATCGTCACGCTCCGCTTGGTCTTCGACGGCGGCACCACCCAGGACCCGGTCGGTAAGGAGGGGCTTGCCAATTTGATGACTGGCTTGTTCGACGAGGGCGCCGGCGATTACGACAGCGACACCTTTCAGGTGCAGCTCGACGATGCCGGGGCTGAGATGAGCTTCGACGCGCGGCGTGACGGCATCTATGGCTCGATACGCCTGCTTTCCGAGCGCGAGGACGCCGCTTTCGATCTGTTCAGGCTAGCGGTGAACAGGCCTCGCTTCGATCAGGAGCCCGTTGACCGCATCCGCGACCAGCTTCTCTCCGGCATCATCACCAACGAGCGTGAACCTCACGCGATCGCTGAGCTTGCATGGCGCCGCAGACTCTACGGCACGCATCCGTATTCGAGGCCAGACGAGGGCACCAAGCAAAGCCTCGCCCGCATAACGCCCGCCGATCTAAGCGCCTTCTACAAATCCGCTTTCGGTCGTGACGGGCTACACGTGGCGGTCGTCGGCGACATTGATGCCAAGGCCCTGAGCGCAAGGCTCGACCAGTTGTTCGGCGATTTGCCTCAGAAGCAGGCGCTCGCCCCGGTGCCTGATGTCACCCCAGAGCTCGGCCGGCGGATGTTGGTCGCATACGACCTGCCCCAGACTTCGCTCCAGCTGGTTTTTCCCGGCGTCGGACGCAGCGACCCGGAATTCTATGCCGCGCAGCTGATAAACGATATACTCGGAGGGTCGCCATTTACCTCACGCCTGTTCAAGGAAGTGCGCGAAAAGCGCGGCCTTGCCTACGGTGTCTCCTCTAGCTTGGAAGACTACCAGCATTCCAACACGCTTGTCGTGACCACGTCGACGCGCTCCGACAGGGCGGCCGAGACGCTCGACCTGATAAGCCAAGTAATCAAGGAGCTGGTGGACACAGGGCCAACAGCGGCCGAGCTCGAAGCGAGCAAGAAGTATCTGATCGGCGCCTATGCTATCCACAATCTGGGTTCCTCTAGCTCGATTTCGGCCACGCTTGTCGAGTTGCAGCTCGACAAGCTCGGCATAGACTACATCCAGCGCCGCCCGGCCCTCATCGAAAAGGTGACGCTCGACCAGGTCAGGGCGGCGGCGAAGAAGCTGCTTTCGGCCAAGCCCGCCATTATGGGCGTTGGCCCGCGGCTCGCGGGGTCCGATGACGGTGAATAATCTCGCTCTAAAGTAATTTTCTGAACGACTTCTGCACCATCGAGGGGCGATGATCCAGGCTGGCGCCCACATCGACTCAATAGCTGGGGAATCGCCCTCTCTCATTGCTCGTGGTCTTACGCGGAGGCCCGTTCGCAGGTCCAAGAGAGACGCCGGCGGGCGGCGCCTTTGACGGCGCGATCAAGGCGGCGCATAGCGACATCGCTTGCCGTAGGAACTGACCGCCCGGGCATCGCCGGCGGGGTCGTACTTTCGACATTGCGCGCTCGGTTGGTGCCGCCATGACCAAGGTCGACGAAGCGAGGCTGCTCGAATGACTACCATCGCCTACAAGGACGGCGTGATGGCCGCCGACAGTCGCGCCTACCGGTCATGTCGGATACGGAAAATCCGCCGTCTGCCCGATGGACGGCTGATTGGCGCCTCTAGCGACAGGGTTGGCGCGTGTGAGGCGATTCTGGACTGGTTTGCAGCCGGCGCAGACACCCAGAACACGCCAGACGGCGTGGGTCGCGGCGACGTCAATCTCCTGGTTGTTCATCCCGACGGGTGCGCTCCAGATCGCCCACGCCGGCTGGACGCTAACCGGGATGCTGTCCAATCCCTATTTCGCGATCGGCTCCGGCGCCCAGCAGGCGCAGGCTGTTCTGGAGTTCGGCGGCACGCCTGAGCAGGCCGTGGAGATCGCCTGCAAGCTCGATTGGGCTTCTCGGGCTGCCGATCGTCTCTCTGAAGCATGGAACGACCTCCCCTGCCCCGAAGAAGTCAAGAGGAAGCGAAAATGATGGTCGCTGTTCACCGCGCCCAGCGCTCCAGCTTCTCGAAAGTCTGCCCCATCAAAAATCCCATGACCGGTGGTGGATAGCGACCTGCGCTCTGGCAGAGTGGGGTTGCTGACCAACAACTCTGTGGAGGTCAATCATGCGTGTTGTAGCCGATCGATCTGCGGCGACTGCCGCTATCGCACTGATCTTGGTGCGATCTTGGATTTCTGTCTCAGTAAATCGACCTGGTTGATCACTTCGCTGTCGCCGGGCAGCGGGGAGAAGATGTCGAAACATCCGGTACGCGGCGGCGAAATCACGGTACTGCTGGCACGCTTTGCCCAGCTTCAGGGCAAGGCACAGTCGCGGATCGGCCTTCACTTTGCGGTTGTGGTCATTCAGGACGCGGGTCTCGACGGCTTCTGGATGGATCGAATCCGGGAGCTGAGGGTATCGAAAGCCATGTCGTCGACGCCGCCTACGCTTTGGGCTTGACCGGCAAGGCGCGAGATCGCGCCTGATCGACCAGCTGGTCTGCGCAGCGCATCCAGAGTTTGCCGGCCGCTGAGCTTGACCCCCACCTCAGGCGCCCGCGTCTATACGGATCCTTTCCTTCCGGTGAACGCCGGTGATGCCTTCTTCGCCGACGGCCGGGAGTTCATCGACGCCGTGGACGAGACTTCCGCCTGGCACGCACGACAGGATTCCAACTTTCTCGTCTAAGAAACACGCGAAAGTTAGAGCCTCTAGGGTTTTGGAGCCGCCCATCCTAACTTTCCCGTATGTCAGATACGCGAAAGTTAGAAATGGCCCTTCACCTCGTCGGCGGCCCGCAGGGCCGTGGCGCGAACGCCGGGCCGGGGGACCTCTTCTCTGGTTCGGTCCAATAGCTCTCAACATTCCGGCGGCGCACAAGGCGATCGGTGAGGACCGCTATTTCGCGCCGCAGAGCGCCGACAAGTTTTGCGCTTCGCGAACAGCGCCAGAGTTCGTAGCCGATGTCTTCAACCGATGCTGCCGCATCGCCTTCACCAGCGCCGAGCGCAATCATACGCGTTGCGCATTCGGTCAGTGGCCCGTCAAGGCGCGGCTTCTGTAGCGCTCCCGTAACGGTCGAGGAACCACGCCAGCGAGTAAGGCCAATCAATGGGCAAGTCCTGCCCATTGTTATCCCTTGCGGTAACCGCCACGACGGCGTTGCGGCGCTCTGGCGTGCGGGGTTCTATCCCGAGTATCGGGTACAGTTCAGGGGTCGGCTGCTGAAGGTACGCGCCGGCACAAGCGACAGTGCTTTCTCCAGCGAAGGGGGAAACCTTGTAGCTCTTCCGCCAGTTCGGCAGCTTCTCTCCTTCGTTCCTCGCGGCGCGCCTCTAGATATTCTCCGGCAGCCACGGCAACGGTGCGCTGCGCCCATTCAGCGGTACCGGAGGCGATCAGCTCGACCGGAATGTCACCATCCTTGATCGCGGGTGCGTACGGTGCGGTTCGAACGCACTTGCGACCGCTTGCCTTTGAACAGACTGTGTACCGATTTCTGAAGCGTCTTCGGTGGCGGTCTTTCGATGTAGACGTAGGCGCCGCGCGCGGGAATGAAAAGGCTTCCGCCGAGGTCAAAGAACCCGCAATTCTCGCTCCTCAGGAGATCCTTGGCACCGGGTGATATAGAACCCGTAGCCAGCAAGGGCACGATCTGTTGCTTGTTCCCGGCTGCGCTGCTGCATCCACGTATCGGCCGATCTGCCAAAGGACTTGCTGGGAATCGCGCGGAAAGACGGACCCTCTTAATTTCGACGACGAGAAGGTAGGTTTTGCGGCCAGTGCTGAACTCGATTTCGGCGTCGATGCCGTTGGTCCCCTCCGTGGATTGCCAAGTGCGAGCCTGTCGGGCGGGCATTGGCGTTCGGCAGCGATCGGAGGGGCTCAACGAGCCTCTCGATGGCTTCTTCCTCGAACCTGTAACGCTCCAAAGTCAGCATTTTTACCGGTTTCCTGCTCAGTGAGCATTGGGGTAATTAGCGAATATTCGCCGGAACCTCAATATTGCTGTACGGTGAATAATGACGTCAGGGCCGTCGGTCGCGTATCAGGGACCCCGAAACATCTCGCGGATGCCTCCAATTTCGCTGGGACCATCGGAACCTCCCCGTCTTCCTTTCGTCGTAGAGATACTCGCCATAATTCCGTGATGTCCTTGCTACTCGTCTAGCACGGTCTGGTAGCATCTATCGGCCTTCCGTATTGGTTCCCGCCCTGGGCGAGTACCTCGAAAGGAAATATCTCTGTATGGGCGGCATCCGAAGAACCTGCTTGCGGGGATTCGCAGATCGGGCACACAAGCGACCTCCGAATACACTCGACCGGGCGACGGGCGGCTCTGGCGGGAGAAGCGATCCACACCGCCAGATCGGAAGGGGCTCGGCATAGTTCGGCGGTCGCCATAATCACCAAATGAACTAGGTCCGATCCGGCACACTGGCTGACCTCGAGCGCATCGTCAACGGCTGGCATCAGCGACATCGACGCCCGAATAGCCCGAGCTGGACCGCCGCAGCTTCCCGCTTACGCATCGCTTGCTGGCCCTGCAGGTGGAGATGGTCATTGCGGCGGAGAGTAGGCGGAAGACATGGCTCTGCTTTCAAACACGAAACGCGAAAAGCGTAAGCGCTGTCCCGGCGGCACCTTTCGCGCGTGGATGTAAGGGACGATGTTCGAGGCCTTTGAGGGCTTCGACATATGACGATTTCAGAGTTTACGCTTAAGTCCAGGGACGAGGAGCCGGTCCGTCGGCTGGAGATCTCCACTGGTTCGGGTCGGCGGCGTGAGTGGCCGCCGGAGGAGAAGGCCCGGATAGTGGCGGAGAGCTACGAGGCGGGCGAGACGGTTTGTGCTGTGGCACGCCGGTATGGGCTTTCCCCGCAGCAATTGTTCACTTGCGTCGGGCTGCTCGCCGGCCGATGGGGGAGGCAGCAATATTGGAGTCCATGTTCGTGCCGGCGGTGGTGACCGCAGCGCCTCCGAAGCCTGCGGCGAAGCATCGGCCACAGCCAAGAAAGCGGGAGCCGGCTCGAGACGCTGGTGTGATCGAGCTCGAGATCGACGGCATCGCAATGCGGGTGGGTCGTGGGGCGGATTCGAAGACGGTTGCAGCGGTGATCCGTGCGCTGAGGGCAACGTCGTGATCGGGCCAACGGGAGCGGTCAAGGTCATGGTGGCGACGAAGCCGGTCGACTTCCGCAAGGGAGCGGAAGGTCTGGCAGCGCTCGTGCGCGAGGCGATGGGCGCGGATCCATTCTCGGGCGCGGTCTACGTGTTCCGGGCCAAGCGGGCGCAGTTCGTTTCATAATGCATCCCCTTGTCAGAGTCCGAGCAGGCGGACGACTTTGTCGTATTGATATTGCCCGTAGAACTTCGGTCGACGAGCGACGATACCTTGCACCCCTATGCGCACCGCTTCTGAAGCGAGTGCTTCAACCGGGACCAGCCAGGGCGAACCGGCAGAATCTGTTTCGCCGGCAGGATGCCCTTGAGAGCCAAGCTTGTCGCGGACCCGACGCAGATGCCAAGCCGTTCGGCGGCTTTCATCAGACTGATCATTTCGCCATCAGCCTTGGCTGGATCGTATCCGGGTATGCCGAGCCGCTCGCGCATTTCGCGCACGCGCACCGTCGTCCAGGTCTCGCCATCGCCGGTCTTGCAGCGCATCCGGTTGAGCGATACGGCAAGCTCGCGTCCGGCCAGTGTCCGGCGAGTTTGCGCAGTGCTTCGACGGCGCTCGGCGCCATATCTGGACAACGGCCGGTCTTGACGCGGGCAACACGCACCTCGGTGTGACGCCCGCCGGTCCAATGGATCAGCAGCACGGCTTCGTTGGTCACCTCATCGAGATCACATACGATCTCCTGAACCAGGATATGGATAAGGCGCTGCTTGGTCCGAGTGTCGGTTGAGGGTGCATTCCATACCGCCGGTAGATCATGGGCAAGCTGAAGCAAACGGGCGCGATCGACCTTTGGGCGTGTCGCCGACAGAGCCGACAGCTCCGCGATCCGGCGCTCCAGTGTGGCCACGCGGTCCAACGCATCGTTCCAGCGAGCCTCGAGTTCGCGTGCGACATGGCGCTTGGCGGGGTCGACCAGTTCGTAACGACGCCCGGCCAGCGAGGCATCGTATCGGGCCGCTTCCAGCTCCCGCTCGACGGCGGCAACGATGTCCTTTCGCGAACGCTCGGCCTGCTCCGAAGCAAAGATCGCGGCTTCCACGGCACGATCGGAGACGGCTTCTAGGATCTGCAGGGCGACGGCGCGATCAATCCGCAGACCGCCAATGCCGATGCACAGGCCAGCGCCGACATGGGCATCATCGCCGCGGCACTGGTAGCGATGGGCGTTGCCTTTCGCCATGCCATAGAAGACGCGCATCATTCGTCCGCATGGCCCACAACGCATCAATCCCGTGAGCAGGGCGCGGCCTCCACGTGCAGATTTGCGCGCGCAGTTCTTCTTCATATGCGCGTTCTCGAGCAGGAGCTTCTGATTCTCCTCGTATTCCTGCCAGCTGATGTAACCAGGATGATTGTCACGCAACAACACATGCCATTCGTCGCGAGACTTCCTGAAGCCGCTGGCCTTACGGGCGCGCCCCTCGACAATCCGTGTCCGCTGCGCCGTTCTGCCGAATGCGTAGGCGCCGCCATAAAGCGGATTGTGAAGAATCTGCATGACACTGTGGTAGGCGGGAGGCTTCCAGACGAGTTTGCAAACCTCGACATTGCGCCGGACCACGGGCATTTTAATGTCTGCCGATCGCAGCCATAAGAAGACCTGCCGCGCGCTGCCCAACTCGCGGAACTTCGCGAAGACCAGCCGGATGGTGTCGGCCACGTGCTCGTCAGGATCGATCTCGACCTTATCGACCTCGCTCCAGCAGAAGCCTGGCGGAAGCATGAAGCGGAACTCCCCACGCTTGGCCTTGGAGTCACGGGCGGCGATGCCGCGCTGTCGCATCAGGCTCAGTTCGTATTCCGACATCGTTCCCTTCAGCCCAAGCAGCAGGCGGTCGTTGACGAGCCGCGGATCGTATGCGCCATCCGGATCGACGACCAGCGTGCCGGCCAGCGCGCACAAGTCAATCAGATGATGCCAGTCCCGTCCGTTACGCGCCAGTCGTGACGCCTCGATGCAATAGACCGCACCGACATCGCCGGAGCAGACCATGGCGACAAGCCGCTCAAAGCCGGGTCGCTGCATCAGGCCGGACCCCGAGCGGCCAAGATCGTCGTCGATCACCGTCACCGATGCAAAGCCGACCGCTTCTGCGGCTCCCGCCAGGTCATACTGCCGGCGCTGACTTTCCAGATTGCCCGTCACTTGCGACATGGTCGATTGACGAACGTAAACTACCGCCGAGCGGGCGAGGTGATCAGGCGTGATCTTCGGGTTCATCACCGCCTCCCTGATCCGCTTCGGCCGCCAGCGCTTCCAGCAGAAGGTCGGCCAATGTCTCGACCAGTCCCTTTGTGTTTTTGCCCACTGGCGGATGAGGAATTTGACGCTCCAGCTGCAGGATGAGCTGCGCGCGATTGTCGAAAAGCGCTATCCGGCCCTAGTTTGCGGCAACAGATGACAAAAATGCTGTCGCGCTCGTCTGCGATTGGATCGGCAGGACCCGCACAGTTGCTGAGGCGAATTCTGGGAGGCGATTTTTGTGGCTCAGCTGCTCGATCGACGTGCTCGTCTACCTGATCGAAAGCCATGCGGCGAGATCGGCCTTGGCCTCGGCGTTAGCCGGCGGCCCAGGTCGGGGGCCAGCGACTCGAACCTTTCACGCAATTCCTGGGTCCGTGCTCTTGCGTCAGCGTCACTGTCAACCACCCGCGGGTTAAGCAATATCAAGAGCTCGGTCCGTTCCTTGACCTGTTCGGTGCTGCGGAACAGTCCTCCTAAAAGCGGAATGTCCTTCAGCACAGGAACCCCAGAATTGGCTTGGTTGGTGCTATCTTGCATTAACCCGCCGATAGCGATGGTGTCGCCGTTTCGTACCGATACGGTACTCTGGAGGCGACGCATCGAAATCATCGGGGATTGAACATTGGTAAGCGTGTTCCTGTTGCCGGTGCTGACCTCCTCAAATGTATCGAGTGTTATGCTCCCACCGGCACCAATTCTGGGCGTAACAGCCAAGATCACCCCTGTGTCGCGCATCTCGACGTCGCTCACAACGGGTGAGTTTTCGCTCATGTTAGATTGGGATGATCGGACGAGGATCGGGACCTGATCGCCCACCTGGATCGTGGCGGTTTGATTGTCGACCGCCAGAATGCGAGGAGCCGATACAACCTTAACCTCCCCAAGCGCGCTTAACCCATTTAACACGATGTTGACGTCCGTGCTGGGAAACACATACGACAAACCATTTGGAACTGCTCCCAAGCTCCTGGTGGAGAGAAGATAGTCCACCCCGTAGCGCAGACTATCGTTCAGCCGCACCTCGGCGATGATGGCTTGGATGAGAACCTGTCGAGGCTTGACGTCGAGCTGACGGATCGCGGCCTCCACGATCTTGTAGTCGTGCGGTGCTGCCAGCACTACCAGCGCGTTCTGTCCTTGGTCCGCCTGGATACGCACCGGCGCCGAGAGGCCTAGGCGGTTCGGTGACATCCCCCTTTCGTCCACCGGATGTGTACTCGGGACATTCGAATCGGGCATTTCGGCCGGCAACCCTGGCACATTTACCGGCAGGCTTGCTTGATTGGATGCGCCACTTCCCACGGATAGGTTCCCGAACCTTCCCGCAGGCTGTGCACGCGAGACGGCACTGATCGCGTCAGCGCCGAACGTTTGCGCCAGCACCTGGGCCATTTCCGAAGCCCGCCGGTACTGCAGTGGGCGCACGTGAATGTTAGCCGTCGCCTCCGACGAACTATCCAGTTTGATGATCGCTCGGCGGACCTGCTTGAGAGCTGCAGAATCTTCTGCCACAACAAGGATACCATTCAGTCGCTCTAACGCCGCAAATTGGACAAGGACTCTGTCCTGGCCATTCTTCGTAAACAGCAAACTGAGTTCTCGCTCAATGTCGGCCGGGCTCGCTCGATACAGCTTATACAGCGCGAATGACTTGTGAAGCATAGCGTCGGTGTCAAAAAGGCCGACCAGTTCCCGCACAGAACTCACGGATCCGGGCGGCCCACTGACAACAATCCCCCTCCCTCCGGGCGCTGGCGTAAGATGCACACCCTCCTCCAAGTTCGGTCGGATTACCCCGATGACCTCAGCCGGATCTACATACCGCACAGGAATAACTTGAACGTTGCTCTGCACGCCGCCGGCGAGGTCGACCAAGCGCCCTACCCGAACTCCTTGATCTCCTGCAGCCAGTCCATAGCCATGTGGCGCCAGTGCTTTATCGAGCAGCCGTGGCACCTCACTCGCGGGCACCTGGCGGGCTGTATGAAGGGTCATTTTCCCTCCAACTCCAGGATCGATGGTAACGGGCATGCCCATAACGTCGCGTACGACATCCTGCGCGACTTGGCGGATGTCCGCATTGGAATAGTCGAGGCTTACGCGCCTGCTATCCGATACCACCGGCAGCTTCCGTTCCACTGTGGCTGCGACTGGCTGCGCCGGCCTCTGCCCGGGCACTTCGAAGCCTCGACTCTGAGGCCCGCTAGTTTCTCGCACATGAGCGGAATCGGACGGGACGAAGGACGGCGAATTCAGCAAAATCCCACGCTCGGCAATCGTACCACCGCCGTAGCACCCCCATAGAGGTAATAGTAAACAGGATAGACAAAGTAATGCAGTATCCCTGCCAGTAATGGCCATCCGTACACACAGCCCTCTCTCTCAGCTTAGATTCGCGAACCGGGGATTTTTATCCTGTCCGCCTCGGCAACCAATCCGCTCATTACCTGATATTGGCGATGATGTTCTCCTTGGCCTTGCCATCCTTGGCCACCAAGTTGGTCGCGAGTTCAACACACCGATTTACTTTGTCCAATAGAGACTGCAGGCGAATGAGCGCCATCTGCGATTCGCTATTTTCGGTATCGATGCGCGCCTTCAAGTTGGAGGTAGCGGCATCGAAATCCGACTGAACACCGGAGGTATCGCCTGCTTTCTGCTCGATAGCGATGCCGTTCGCGAGCATCCACTGATGGGTATTCTGGGTCTCGCCGTGCGCGTCCACAAACTCGCCATACGACCGTATTCCCTTGTCGTCAGGCCGGTTAGCGCGTAGCGCGGCCAGAGCGGAGTTCGCGGTCTTTAGCCAATCGTTCCGCTTCTGCATGTCGTCGAATTCATCTCTAACTTGATCCTCAAGAAGACTAAACCGTTCTATCTGGACTAGCAGTGCCAACGCGCTCAAGTCGCCCCCGGCCCGGGGGATATTGGACGCATCGCGAGAAAGTTGATTTGGGGGGATCACGTTTGACATTGCCACTGGCCTTTCCTGCGCAGATTACCTTGTTCCTGCTCTCACCCCATGTTGACGATCTTGCTCCTCGTGTCAGCGTCCGCGCGTCTCACTTCGGAAAGCTTTTCCAGAACATCCTGGATCATCTTTTCATACGCTAACTTGAATTCACTCTCGTCGTCGGCGCGAGAGCGCATCTTGGTACCCTCCGCTTCCAGCTTTGCCTTTTTCTCCTGCTCACCGGTTGCCCCCATTTTGAATGCGGCACCTGGGATCTTACCGACCTCGTTCATGCCCGTGGCGAGGCCGCTCCAGATCATGGTCGTCTCGTGGGCGACTTGCTGGGCTTTGTAGATCCTAGTCAGGTCAACGGGGGGTGGCTGGCTAGCCTGTAGGGATGGCTCTGGGACCAGCTTCGGTTCAGGCTGCTGCAGGTCAGCCCGGAAACTCGCTTCCTTTGAACCGCTGAGCTTCGCATCGAGGCGAGTCCGTGCTTTGCTCGCGCCCTTAGTGCTCACGCGCGCACCGGCTATCGCGAAGGCGGAGGTTAGGAGCGTGCCGACCAGCTCACGTATCCCAGAAGCGCGAAGCGCTCTGTAGATCCTATTCTGGTCAACGGCGGGCGGTTGGCTGGCCTTCGGAGATGGCTCTGCGGCCCGAAAACCCGGTCCGTTCAAACCGCTGAGCTTCGCATCGAAGCGAGTCTGTGCTTTGCTCGCGCCCATAATACTGACGCCCGCACCGGCTATCGCGAAGGCCGAGGTTAGGAGCGTGCCGACCAGTTCACATATCCCAGAGGCGCGAAGCGCCTTGGCGGCAGCTTCCTGTGCGGCAATATCGCAGTCACGCGCGGCCTGCCGGTCCAGTCTTGCAGATTCCCGCAACTTCAGACTGAGGCTGTGCAGCAACGCACCAACTGCATATATATCGACCGAGGCGAGCCGTGCTCCCAGACCGGTTTCGGCACCCTTGTTTTGGACGACGATGTCTGCCAGCGTTGGCGAACCGGCCGATGCCAACTTGAAAAGATCGGCCGGTGTTGTTATCAGTTCGCCGTACCTCACACCCATGCCATTAGACGTCGCGGACATAGGCAAAAAGGGCCAATGTTCATCCAAATCCCCGCCCGGCAGACGAGGGCCGCGACTGTCGTTTGCTTGTACGACAGTGTGTAGCATGCATACTCTCCTAGCGTTCTGGTAGGTCTGGACAGCTATTATCGCTCGTCAGCCGATATGCCGTATGACGGTTGACGCGGATCGACACTGCTCCTCGATGGCATCGACAACTCTTTGCGTCATGGTCTTGATGCCGACAACCAATTCCTGGATGCGCGCCATTTCGTCCTCTTGAAGTTGGGCCAGCTTGGCGAGGAATTTCCTGATGTCCAATGTTTCCGCTCGGGCGTCCGTCGCCTGCCGCATCTGGACACCGCTCGCTATTCCTGCCAAGGACGCGGCTAGGGAAGCAGTGGCTTCGCCTGCCAAAGCCGCTGTCGCAAGGCGCTGACTTGTCGCGCTAATCTTTACTACCCTATCGCTCTGGCTTGTAATCTTAATGGTAGTGCTCGCCGCCTTCCCAGACAGGGTAGTGGCACCACCCACGGTAGCCAGCGAACAAGCAAGAACAATGAAACATGTAATGAGAGTGGCCAGCTGATTGGCCTTCTCTTGCGCTATCCCTTGGTCTTCGATGAGGCTCTTCGCAATAGCCTTCGTCATCTTATCAATGAGGCCCGTCTCGGTCAGGGTCCCCACGGCCACTCCCACTGCTGCGACCGAAAAGGCGAGAACTCCGCCGGTGACCACTGCCGTTACCACCGACAGCGCGACCGCAATCCATCCAAACACCTTCAAGATGTTCGAACTCTTCTTCGCCTTCCTCAACTTCTCCGCCGCATCGGTAATGTTTCGGGCGATCTTCTCGTTCTGCTGCTTCTGCAGTTCCCCTCGGTGCCCTATATCATTCATACCCCCGGCAGCCTGAGCATCTGCCATCTTTATCTTGAGGGCTAGAAACTTCGCGGCCAGTTCCATCGCATCAAAGGAGCGTGGTGGTGGTGGTAGCGTTGGGGCGGCATCCAACGCTGGAGCGCCGCCAGACACTGGTGGCAGCGCAAGTTCAGCGCCCAATTTGCCGAGCTTAACTGAAATATTGTGAGCGTTGACCTGAGTTAGCAACCCGGATTCTAGTACCATTCCGCTGATCGGTTCCGTCATGCGCACGTTATGCATTGGTGCCTCCTTTACACGCTGCTTCAGACCTGAGCTGGCGCAGCATCAGCGACGCGCGCTGGGCAAAAGCTTTATGCTCAGGCTTTCCGCCACTAAGGGCCAACACGCTGTCAAGCGCGTCCACAGCTGCTGCCTGCTGACCGAGCTTGATGAGACATTTCGCAGCGCGTAGAGGGATCTGCGGATCGTTGTCGTTCAGCAGCGCAGCCAGTCCATAGGCCCGCACGGCATTGGCGGAATCACCCAACATCTGACAGGCAGCACCGAATCCGAACCAAAATCTCGGGTCGACGTACCGGTGCATGCATAAAAAACGAAAGAAACTCAGCGCGTCGTTGTATCTACCGGCGGAATAGAATCGATGGCCGAGCGCGTAGAGCGCCTCGAGTTCGTCATCCGTGATCCCAACGGCAGCCGCCAGATCCGTACGCCCTGCGATGATCTCTTCGGTAAGCCGCGCCAACCGTCCCGCCTCAGTAGTGTTCACTTCGGCCCCGCTCGTTACTAGCTCCTCTACCTTCTGCATCACGCCTCAGACCATCTGCCGCATGGGCTTGACGCGCGGCGCACGTACCGGCAGCTGATTGGACATGGGAGTCATGACGTCCCTCAGCACCGCCTGCCGCTCACATGTGTAAGCTTGCCGAAAACCCTCGTGTTGAGCCTCAACGAACGCGGAAATGACATCGTCGGTGGTGGCATAGTCGCCGAAGAGCTCAGCTTGACGCCCGAGCTGTTCCCGACCTTTTCTCAGAAAGCTCTCCACCTGCGCGATCGTTTGCCGCGCAATCTCCAGCGTCCTATCGACATCTTTGCCATCCGTACGTTGATCCGCGGGATCGCAGGCATTGCGCCAATGAACATCGAGGTCGCGGGCGAAGTTTTGATCCCTGGAGAGCAGCGACTGCTTAACGCTGCGATGCCGACGGGAGATTCCATCCCAATAAATAACCGCATTACAGAATGACGTCATTTGTTCTCTTACAACCGTCCGATCGCCATCGACATTATCAATGTCAGCCCACAGGAGCAGAGCACCGCCTCGATCAGCACAGAGCGCCACCTGGGCGGAAACACAGCAAAGCAGGTTCGCTCCGAGCAATTCACGGATCTCCCCTTCATTGTCCGGCAGTGTCTTTGCAATCCTGCTGATTAGTCGCGCCGATCGTAGGCCTGTCGCCTCAAGAACGATCCCAACATCGTCGACGGCAAGCTCAACACGCGCCACACCCACGGACGAGGCGGAAAAACGATCTGAACTCTTCAACAAGTGCCCCAAGGCCACTGACATGACATGCTCTGTCGATGTTGGCGTCACGCCCTCATTCCCTTCTTGCTCAAGGCGAGAACTTTACCGTCAGTGACTTGATGGCGTTTGCGCCCCAGTTCCCACCGATGGATCACCATAGATGCAGCAGTAGTATTCAATAGCTTAAGGCTCACAGAACGACCAATATTATAACAATATGCATACATAAGAACGCGCGATGGCAGCGGAGACAATGTGATGGATGAGGAACACGCTTTCCCGTTCAGTGCCATAGGAAGAAACTATGGTTGCATATGTAATTTGTATTTGTGCGTGGAGTTGTACGGAACAACATAGGCGGTGAGAGATATGATTCTTATGCGTGCTTACCAGTTGGCAAACCCTTTATCGAAGTGGCCGCCACCGTATTGATTGGCCGTCCCGGATGTAAGTTAAGGAGCCGTGTTCGGGAGCGATGAAGAGGTTCAGGCAGGTCAGAACGGTCCGTAGCCCGATGGAATAGTCACCGGAAATGCGCGCAAACGGCGGAGAAAGGGAGTTCGATATACGATGTCTCCTTGGTGTACATCTGTATCATCCGAGAGTAGCACTGAGATCGGGGTCGGCTTACGGCGAAAACTTGCCGAAGCGGCATTCTTGGCTTGCATCTCGAACGACGTAGTGCGGGCAAGACGGATTGCGAAAGGACTTAGCGCTCTTGCGCCGGGCAGTAGGGAGTCCGTTATCGCTCACGCCGTTGCGGATCTGACGGGAGGGGATATTGAGGCAGCGCTGGAGCAGCTCCGTCCGCTTTCGGATAGTAATGATGCATACGGGTTGGCGTTCAAGGCGCTGGCTCTCCATCTTGCCGGACGGCTCAGCGAGCGCGATGCTGTACTCAGACGGGTTCCGGGTGGAAATCCTGATGTCGATGGACTCGTCGCCGCTTTTGGCAAGCACTCGGTGGGGCATGCTGTAGAGAGGGGCATCTGGTGAACGTGAGCAGCATCAGCCCACCCGCGCTGACGTCTGTTTTGCCAACGGACGCTGCATTTGTATCGGAGTTACCGACTGAATCCCTTGGCGCCTTTCGTGCCGAATTCCATCGATCCGAGTTGTCGCCACACCACGACCAGTCAGCGACCGATGCAATCGATGAGTCGACCGAGGTGGCGCGCGGATCTGGCGTCGCCCGGACACCGGGAGACGCCATCCTCAGCAGCATGGAGAAGCTAAGCGCCAGCTTTACCCACGCCGTGGAAGCCGCTCATAGCACAGCGGGCATGGAAGAAATCCACTCAGGCGACTGGCTGAACGCACAGCTCGCGCTCTCAGCTTTGTCCCTGGAGTGCGACATGTTGGCAAAGGTGGTCGGAAAGGCCACGCAGAGCCTGGACAATTTCCTGAGAAACCAATGATCTACGCTGATGGATGGGTGACTTTGTCTTGAAGCGGCTGGCGACACTTCTCTTGTTGTTGACGCTGGGGAGCTGCGAATCGAAGCTCGAGCTGTATCGCGATCTTCCGGCGCACGAAGCGAACGAAATGCTCGCACTGCTCATGAGTCAACGCATCTATGCCGAAAAAACGACAGACAACAGCGGCACTGCCTCGTTGTCAGTAGATATTAGGGATGTTCCCCCTGCCATGGAAGTGTTGAACGGCGCCGGACTGCCTCACGACCCCTACGCCGATATGGGCAGTCTTTTCAAGAATGAAGGCATGATCTCATCCCCGACAGAAGAGCGTGTGCGTTACATTTATGGCATCACACAGGAGCTGTCGCGGACCCTGTCCATCTTCGATGGCGTGCTCAATGCCCGGGTCCATGTGGTGTCACCCGAAGAGGCGAGTGACGATCGACGACCGTCCTTCCCCTCGAGCGCTGCTGTGCTTGTCCGTTACACACCCGGCACTACGGTCGATCAGATGGTACCAAAAATCAAGGAGCTCGTCGCAAACAGCTTGGCAGGCCTATCCTATGAAAGGGTCTCCGTCGTCCTCGTAGAGGCAAGCCAGGATAATGCATTGCGTTCCGTCGATAGAACGCCCGTTGTCACGTCACAACATAGTAGCGCACCACCCCATCTGGTGATCGGGCTTGTATGCGGCATAGCGGTATTGCTAATCGGCAATGGCGTCCTCGCGTTCCTGCTATGGCGTCGCCCCCGTCAGACATCTGCATAGCGGCTCAGTGAGATTAATCGTATCGAACAGTTCAGCAGTGATCACCGGAAGATCAGACGCGATGTCGGATGAATGGCTTGAAGCACCGTGGGCGAGGGCCGTGATGTACTGCATTGCCGATCCTGCCGCTGATCTCGATTTCACAATGGCGCATGGTTGGCCCGAATGGATGCCGCTGGATAGTGCTCAGACGGACCCGTTCACTCGTGTTAAGCTCGGGCGCTGGCTCCTTCGTGGCCAAAGTGATGAACCGTCCGCAATCATTTCCGCTGGCGCCGCGCGACGAAGCCGGCTCGCGTTCCTACCGGCCCCAGACGCCGTGCGCCTGATGCGCCTGGCCGGCGCCTGGGTGGGTGCATCCAGCCTTACAAGGCTTCTTCGGACGACCGATATCGTGGCGGCTCGCGCTAACCTCGGTGAAGAAGCCGTCGCGTTCGCTTCGCAAGCCGCACTTCTACCGCGCCCGATTGCCGAACTGATGTCGGCGCTCGGTGCTTCTGACATTCCGTCCGCGCCCAGCGCTTTGCTTCAATGCGGCGCGGCGATGTTCGGTCTTGCGATTGGTGACATTCCGCAAATGCTGCGGACTCGGTTGGGCCTGCGCCGGCCCGCGCCACTCTGGGCGGCGGCGGTGGACAAATGTCGTGACGACAATGCTGGCGAGGACGCATTTTATGCGATGCGGCGCCTGATCCGTAAAAGGATGCCCACATGGTCGCATTGGTTCAGCTGACACCTGCATCGGCGGGTATCCTCGGCCCTGGGCGAATCTTGCCGGCCGGGAGCGCACAGACACTGATAGATGCCGAGCAAGTGCTTACACAGGCACGGCGCGAAGCTAATGCACTCATCGATGCGGCGCGCGGATCCGCCCGAGCGATCGAGGTAAGGGCCAAAGAGGCTGGCCTGGCTGAAGCACAAGCGGCAATCGAAGCCCGTTTGACCGCGATCGCCACGCAGTCTCTGCGGATTATGGCGCAGAATGAGGCGCAGATCATCGACATAGGCCTGCAGATCGCGCGCCGGATCATCGACACTATCGAGCCGGTGGAGGCGGCAGTGCAGATCGCTATGCGCGGTCTGAAATTCGCGGGCCACAACTCCCTCGTCCGGGTACGCGTGGCACCGTCGCTCCTAGAGGCGGTCCGCAACCGGTTAGACGAGATCCTCCCGACCGCGACATCGCGCGCCGTCGTCGACCTGATCGCCGACGCGCGCGTAAAGGATGCGGGATGCATTCTCGAGACCGATGCCGGACTGGTCGACGCCACGATCGAGAGCCAGCTTGCGGCGATCGAAAGCGGCCTGCGTAGCGCCCTACTAGACTCTGCAAAGCCAAACCATAGTGATTTCGGAACACCAAGGTGATGTCCGAGCCAGCCGAACCGACGGACGCTATTTCCCCCGAGCACGAGAACATCGATCGTTTCTTCCAGCTCGCAAAACGAGCAGTTGCGCAGGCTTCGACAATGCACGTCCGCGGCCGTGTCCTCCAGATCGTTGGAACGGTTATCCGTGCCATGGCGCCGGGCGCCCGCATCGGCGACCTTTGCACTCTTCGCAATCCGGAGAACAACTTCGAACTGTCGGCGGAAGTGGTTGGCGTGCAGTGCGACGTCGCTATACTGACACCTCTAGGAGAAATGCAGGGCCTCTCCACGCTCACTGAAGTGATCCCTACGGGAAAGCCGCTCATGGTACCAACCGGCTGGAACTTGCTCGGCCGCGTACTCGACGGTTTCGGCCGACCTCTGGACACATCCACCAATGGGCCTTTGCTTCCGGAAGACCGGGTACCCGTGTACAGGGAGGCACCGGATCCCTTAACCCGGCGTATCATCGACAACGTTCTTCCTGTCGGCATCCGGGCGATTGATGGTCTTCTAACGTGCGGCGAGGGACAGCGTATCGGCATCTTTGCCGCTGCGGGCGGGGGCAAGAGTACCCTCATGTCGATGCTGGTGCGTGGCGCAGCGGTCGACGTGATCGTGATAGCTCTAATCGGCGAGCGTGGCCGGGAGGTGCAGGAGTTGATCGAACACAGCGTCGACGCAGAAGCGCGTTCGAGAGTCGTTCTTGTCGTCGCCAGTTCCGACCGCTCCGCAACGGAGCGAGCCAAGGCGGCCTACGTCGCGACGACGATCGCCGAATGGTACCGCGACCAAGGAAAGCGTGTGCTGCTTCTCATGGATTCGGTGACCCGTTTCGCGCGTGCACTGAGGGAAATTGGTCTTGCGGCCGGCGAGCCGCCGACGCGGCGTGGTTTCCCGCCATCGGTTTTTGCTTCACTGCCGCGGCTTATGGAACGCACTGGGAACAACCACCTTGGATCCATAACGGCCTTCTACACCGTGCTTGTGGAGGGCGATGATATGGCCGAACCGGTGGCCGATGAAACCCGATCTGTCCTCGATGGTCATATCGTGCTCTCACGCGCCTTGGCGATGTCGAACCACTATCCCGCTATCGACATTCTGGCCAGTGTGAGCCGCGTCATGAGCGCTATCGTGTCGTCAGACCATGAATTGTTGGCGGGCAGCCTGCGGCAGCTGATGGCCAAATACCAGGAGGTGGAACTGTTGGTACGCGTTGGCGAGTACAGGAGAGGAGCCGATCCGCTCGTCGATGCAGCGATCGCCAAGATAGACCAGGTGCGAAGGTTCTTGCGACAGTCGACAAATGAGCAGATCGGCTTCGACGCAATGCTCGATGAGCTTGCCGCGTGTCTGGCATGACTCCCAACCCCGTGGACCGCCTTCTCGAATTGAAGAAAATGCGGCGCCGCCGCGCCGAAGATGCACTGCGCCTGAGGCACACGACTCTCGACAATGCTGTCGCGGCTGTCGGAACCGCCTTGACGGACCTTCGTAGATGGCGCGAAGACCTTCCCGCTCGCGAAGCCGCGCTATACGACCCTTTGATCGGGGAAGCCGCCGCGCTCATTGATCTTGACGAGGTGAATGCGAAGATGATCTCGCTGCGTCAACACGAACAGCTACTCCAACAGCACCTCGAACAGGCAAGGGCACAAACCGACTTAGCTCGGCAGGCACGTGAGGAGGCGTACGGCACGGCGCGTGAGGCATGGCGCGAGGTTAGCAAATTCGAGAGTCTCGTTCGAGCCCTGCGCTCCGACGCCACCCTCGAGGAAGAGCGCTCAGCGGATTTGGAATCGGAGGATTTCGCCCAGAGGCAGACTCGTTTGGGCAGGGAGCAAGACGATAATGTCTCGGTGAACCTGCATCCGATGTGGAGCGGCCATTCGTTGTCAGAATTCAAGGACCGCGATTGCGCGGATCCCGGAAAGCGATTTTGGTCGGTTCCCGGCTGCGCCATCCTAACGGATGTCGAGAGGGGCCATGTCGAGGCTGACACAAGCGAGATGGCATGCGCTTCGGCGCGACGCCTTGCTTCTTAAGCAGCCGCGTCAGCAAGCGCTTGGCCGCCTTGGTGTTGCGGCGGTTCTGGACGATCTCGTCGAGCACATAGCCATCCTGGTCGACGGCGCGCCACAACCAGTGTTTCCTGCCGGCGATGGTGATGACGACCCTCGTCCAGGTGCCAGACATCGTTTCGGCTGTGCTGCTTGCGGCGCAAGCGGCGAGCGTAATGCGGACCGAACTTGATGCCCCACCGGCGGATTGTCTCATACGAAACCACGATCCCGCGCTCCAGCAGCATTTCCTCGACCAGACGCAGGCTCAAGGGGAACCTGTAATAGAGCCAGACCGCATGGGCGATGATCTGCGGCGGGAAACGGTGGCGCTTGTAGCTGACGGTTGCGGTGTTCATGACATCGGTCTATGCTGCAAATCCCTGAACGCGAGTTAAGTTGATAACGCCCGGGCACATGATGAGGGCCGCGGCGGCATGGCCGGTCATGCCGACTATATTTCATCCACCAAGGATAACGCCACCCGGCCGGCCCTCCAGGACACAAAGGAACAATCCTGACACAGGGCCTCTTGACTCTGGTGGTGGCGCATCGCTAGCCCTTAGCTTTCCTCGCCGGCACCACCCACACGCGCGAAGTTTTGCGGTCGAAGTGGGTTTCGGCCTAGCGTCCCTTCGACCCGACGGCATCGACCAGCCGTATCGTCTCGCTCGAATGTATCTGCCTTCGGGCCGCTTCAAGCTTGGTCAGTACCGCTTGGCAGGGTCGCCTTTCGGCGGTCCCAACGTCGGATTTGCCGACGGCCGATGCAGAGCCAACGGTGGTCACATGAATAAAAAGTGCCGAGATCAGAATGGCGTCCATAATTTGCCTTTTTTGGTTGTTCCGTAACGGCCTTCTGACACCCGTAGCTGACGGCAGCCTGAAAGCCGCCGGACATTTTGCGCCACGGGGGTTCAGCGCAGCGTCAGGTTCCGTCATTAGGCATGAACCCTGCCCTATTAATGGAGCTCGGCATGTATATTTTGCTCATTGAACACAACGAGGACTTTGTCAGCGATGTACGCGAACATACGATGGGCCACGCGGTCCACTGGGCCAAGGACCTGTCCGAAGCGCGGGATAAAGCAAGTCTGTTCGCCTACGACCTTGTTCTGCTCGACATTGAGCTGCCAGACGGCAACGGCATCGACTACCTGCGGGAGATGAGGAAGCGGCTTGATTCGGCACCGGTCATCATCGTGGCAGGCCGCGATCAGGACGGCATCGAGGGGCTCAACGCTGGTGCCGCCGACTATTTGGTCAAGCCGTTCAATTTCGGCGCACTTTCCGCGCGCATTCATGCCGTGGGGCGTCGTGATGGGAAGTTCCCGGAGCCATATTGTGTCGGGACGCTGTCAATAAACTCGGCCGAGCGGCGCTGCGAGCGCGACGGGCAGCCGGTCTACCTGACTGCATGCGAATGGACAGTTGTCATCTGCCTTCGGCGCCGACCCGGAGCGGTAGTTTCGAAGGCGACGATCGAGGAAGAACTCTCTTCCTTGGGTTCGGAAATTGAGAGCAATACCGTGGAGGTTTATGTTAGCCGGCTCCGCAAAAAGATCGGCCGGAAGCGAATAGCGACAGTGCGTGGCGTCGGGTACAGTTTCGTGCCCGAATCGGGGAACGGCATCACACACCACGTCGATCTTGTCCGAAAGGTTCGGTCAGAGGTTAATGACCTCTTGAAAAAGCCGTGGTTTGCCGGACGGCTCATCCTTGACGTCGACGGCTGCCCCCCTTTGGTGCGCAAATTTGAAGACGCCCTTGCGGTTTCCCTCGCGCTTCATTACCTACTCGACAACGCACTCACACATGGACTGCCCGATACCCCGGCAACAGTTTCCGTCCGAGCTGATGGAACCATCGCCATTGTAAACGCAGGACCGGTGGTGCCCCTCCCAGACCTTGACGAAATAACTGAGCGATATAAGCGTCGTACGACTCAGGCGGACTCAGGCCGTGGTCTACCCATCGCTAATCATGTTATTAAGCACGTCGGGGGCAGCCTTGAATTTGCCTCGCCTGCCCCAGGTCGCGAGGATGGTTTTGAGGCGATTATTCGAATCCCTCAATGACACTGGTTTGCTGCAGCGACCAGGTTGGGCGTAGGAAGCATTGTACGCTGCTGGGCAACGGAGAATGTCAAACAGGGGTGGTAATTAAACCCGCGGTGGGCCGGCTCGCCAGAGGAAGTCAGCACGGGCACACCACATCCCAATCCACTGGCGTGAGACAAGCATGCCACCCAAGCCTAAGGCGCTTCCTCCTGCACTCACAACTTCGGATTCCCGCCGTGAGAGCCCGTGCTGTAGCGTTGTTCTGAACGGTCTTTTTCATTCACATGGGACGTTGATCCGTCATCTCACCCCAACGTTCGTCTCCAGATCAACAGGCTTGTCCCGGTCAGCTGTGCCGAGCCTCAAGATCGATGGCAATAATCTATCCTGGTCGCCACTCAGGATCGCCGTCGCGAAAATCGCTGGTAGCGTTCAGGCTACTGTCAGCTAGCTGTGCCAGAAGGGTTGTTGTTGGGACTACCAGTCAGGAGATCCGAAGTACCGATCATCGCCAAATGGCAGACGACACCGGATTATCAACAAACACGTTACGAAACAGGAGAAAGACATGCGATGATGTCCCCCTCACCAAAAGATGTCGCCGCCCCGGGCATTCCGAAGCCGCGGCCGAAATTTCGTCTGCCTGGCTGCGCACCATACTTGCTGGCGCGCTAGCCCTGATGGCGACCGGTCCGGCTCCCGCCGCCCCCGACGACCATGACGACGGCGGTTGTGACTATACCACAATCACAGATCAGTCTGCAGGCATTAATGTGCCGCTGGAACAGCGTCGCTTTCTTGAGCCGAACGCCTTGCACCTGACCACCCCCTCGAACCAGATGATGAGGCCAAGCGCGTTGATGGCGCGCGGCGACAGGCATGCGAGGTGAATCAGGTTCGTTCACCAGGCTTGGACTGCCGGAGGCCGGACTCTGCTCGTGATCGGACGCGCTCTGCGCGGTTATTGGCGCAAGTGGAGGGAGTACGAGTTCGGTGTCCTCATAGAAGACGAAGAGCTGCGGCCGCTCGTTGTCGCTGCGGCCTTGGAATGCGCGTCTTTCCGACGGTTGACCGGTAGCGGCCCAGCGGCAAGGCGAGCCGGCCGAGCAAAACTCTTCATGCGCGCTTGAGGGCGGGGATCAAATTCTCCTTGCGAAGTACGGAGCCCGCCGGAACCTTGACAAGGCTATCCCATGCAACTACGCCAACTCAGATATTTCGTGAGCATCGTCGATGCAGGGAGCTTCTGCCGGGCAGCGGCCACCATTCATGTGGCCCAGCCGGCCCTCAGCCAACAGATCGCTGGCCTTGAAGCCACGCTCGGCGCCACCCTGTTGCACCGGAGCGCACGCGGCGTTTGCCCGACCCAAGTGGGCAAGATCTTCTATCGGGAGGCCGTCTCCATCTTGCAGCGGGTAGAGCAACTGCGCGGCATCGTTCGCTCCACCGGCGGAGAGCCAGAAGGTTCAGTGGGGCTCGGTATTTCTTCGTCGCTCGCGGTCTCCCTCGCTGGCCCCTTAGCTGGCGCCTGCAGGACAGCACTCCCCAAAGTGACCCTGCGCTTGGTGACCTGTGACTTTCTCCGCATTAGCTCGCTCATCGAATCGCACGAGCTTGACGTTTGCCTGGTCTTCGAGGACACACCCACCCATGGTGTTTCCCGCAAGCCGCTGTTCCGCCAGCGCCTCTATCTGGTCCGGCCTGCCAATGCGGAAAATGTGGCGACCTCAGTGTCCCTCGAAGAGCTGGCGGGACTTCCTCTTGTGCTGCCAGCACAGCCGCATACGATCCGCGTCGCACTGGACCGGGCGTTTGGAGCGGCCGAAGTCATACCGAACTGCGTCGCGGAGGTCGACACGTTCTGCAGCGTGCTCTCCTTGGTCAAAGCCGGCGTAGCAAGCGCGATCGTTCCCAAGGGGGATTTCTCAGACGTTCCAGGCTACGAAGCTCTGAGGCCTGTCGTCATCGATCCACCGATTCATCTGACAGTATGCCTCATCTCATCCGCCCACATGCCGCTCACCTCCGCCGCCGAGGCGGCAAGTGCCTTGCTCGGCGCGCAGCTAGAAAAGCACCTTAGCGAAGCGTGCCCCCCCGAATGGGAGCGCGTCCCAACTCAGTAGTTGCGAGTACTGCAAGCGGTATGTCTTCGGACGACTATCTTTAAGGCGATCGAGTGATTGAGCCACAAACTCGCCGAGCTGGTTAGAGCAATGCCTTCCGAGCGCTGCCTATGGAGCCTTCCGTGGTTGCCGCCTGTAATGGAAAAGCTTCTGGCCCCTCTTCGTGTGATCGAGTGCGGTCTTCTGTCAGGCGCTCATCCGCACAGACATATAAAATGATCTAATTGGCGACTAGCTTTTGGGTCGAATGTGCCGGTGCGATCGCACGGGACCAAAACCGTCATCGTCGACGTGCCGGTCAGAACCACTTCTTCGAAGGTCCTGCGGCGATTGGTGGCGCCACCAGCGATTTAATCCTCGATGCTCGTCAAGCTTGGCGCGAGAATGCGCTCAGGTCGTCGCGTAGCCCGTCCTTGCGAACATTGGGATCGCAGGCGGGAAGCAGTTGGTCCAGAAGTTCCTTGTCCGTAGCCATCCGATGAATCTCTCCTTTCCATCTTCATGGCTCAGGAACAGAATTCCTGAGCCGCGCGCCTTGGCCGACCACCGGAAGACGCAAAATCTCCAGCAGTGCAGCGACAGCATCACGTAGCGGTGCTTGCCGCCATTGCCTGGCGCAATGCGAATGAACATCCGGCTGCCATCGATGTCCATCACCTGCAGACGCGCCGCCCCGGGCGCGCAAGCCCACCGCATAGGTGGTCATCAGAGCGAACCGGTTGCTCGTCGCATTCACGGCCTGCAGAAGCCGACCACCTGATCGGCGCTAATACGACGGCAACTTGCGGCGTCCGGGCGTAGCGATCCCACTCAGTGAGATCAGATCTACCCAGCGTCACGCCGTAGAAGAAACGCAAGGCGCAGATGGTCTGGTTCAACGCGCCCGACGAGCCTCGCGCCCACCAAATGGACCTAGTGGGGGCGCGCCTGGAAGGGACTCTGAGGCGACTCGTTCGCGAAGAAACATCGCTTCAGGCAGGCGGCTTCTGCCGTGCTTTGAATACCTGGAGACGATTTCTGGGGTGCCGCTGCCTATCAAGAGCACTCAGGGTGGATGCATATCAGATCTCATTCATAAGAAGGGCAGATGATCCAATATCGACATAGTATTTGCTTCTGGCCCGCGTTGAGTAGATTGGAATGTGAAAGACAGCTCGACGATTGAGCGGGCGCCCCTTCCTGGCGAGCGGAGTGATTTCGGGATTCCGTCGCCATGACGGGGAATGATCATTGGACCGAAAATGACTTGAATCGACAGCCTGTCCGAACCGATCGAGTCCATTGCGACGGCCGTCCGCATCGTTAGTCATCGACGTGATGCGAGGGTGCTCGCTAGTAGGTATGCTGCGTTGGGCGGCCGTCACGAAAAGTGACCGTTCCGCCCCACCCGCGGGGCGGGCTACCGCGTCGCTGTGCCCGCACTTGGGAGGTCGAGTGGGGCATCGTAAACGCTCAAGAAGCGATGTGGGCCCTTGGAGGATGTCCCGGCAAGGGTCTCGGCAGTCACGAGCTTGAGATAACGCAGCGACGAGGCGCGGACTAAAACTCCATTTCCTTGGCGGCCCAACCGACGGTCGCGCGGGCTCCAGCGAGTTCTTCACTATGTAGCCGAGAGGGGCACGTGATCGATCTGCCTTGCTATAGTTCACGAGAGGCCGCCGCCATTTCGCGTCTTGCAACTCGCTTGCCGGCCGCTTTCAGCCTCGCTGGCATCGACGTGGCAGCCGTCATGCCCGATTGGACACCTCCGCCTGTCCCGGCAGATTGCCGCCGGCTTATGGTACGCCTACACGGGCACAATTTCCGCATCGCGATCCACTCGACTCTCCTTCCGCCCGTAGCGGTGACACATTGGCCAGACATCACGACGCTGCCATTGGATCCCGGCTTGCGGGAAATCCTGTTCGACATCGTTCTACGCGAGGTGGCGATCCAGGTGGAACGATGGTGCGGTCAGCGGCCCATCTGGTCTTCGTCCGAGATCACCGAAGTGCTCCCCTACGCGATTGGGATTGTTCGCTTGGACGGTCCGGGCAAACTCCTCGGGCTAGTAGAATTCGATGCCGACGGACTCGAATGGATCACCATCTGCTGCTGCGATCGGATGCCGGTCGTGTGCGCACTCCTCGATGATCTGGCGTTGTCTCTCGATCTAAGAGTCGCCCGTGTGAGCCTTAGCTTGGCGGAACTACAGGCACTCGCGCCGCGCGACGTCATCCTGCTCGACGCCTCACCGGTCGCTCGTGACGGCGCGATGACCGTTCTACTGTGCCTGTCTGGCAATGCACGATTTCGCGCCTCGATCCTGGATGGCCGCCTTGCAGTACTCTCAGCGGTGGATCACATGATGGGTAAATCAGACTCTCTCCCTTCGGAAACCTTCGACAGCATCGACCTAGTGGTCGATGTGGAGGTCGGACGCCTGACCATGTCTCTCAAGCAGCTTCGTGAACTCGCTGTGGGCCAGGTATTGGATCTCGGCTTCGACGCCACGACCAATATCACTTTGCGAGTCAATGGCCAGGTGGTCGCTGCGGGCGAGTTGGTGCGCATCGCCGATCGGACAGGTGTGCGTGTCGCAGACATCCGCCTAAAACGCGCCGAGTCATGAACACCGGGTTGCCTGATCCCGTTACAATGATCGCCTTGATCGGCGCGATCGCGGTCGTCCCGTTCCTTGCGATTACGGTTACGTCGTACGTCAAGCTCGTGGTCGTGTTCGGCCTGATCCGAAATGCCCTCGGCGTCCAAAACATCCCGCCGAACATGGCGATGAATGCGGTCGCCATCCTGCTCTCGGTATATATCATGCAGCCAGCGGCCAAGAACGCATATGAAGCAGTGCGGCACAAGGAGATCGTGTTCGAAGATCTCCGTGGGCTCGGCGAAACGATACCGCTTGCTGTAGAGCCCTTTCGCAATTTTCTCCTGAAGAACACGTCGCAACAGGAACGACAATTCTTCGCCAATGCGACCCGTGAATTGTGGAACGAACGGGACGCCGATGCGGTAAGCGATAGCGATTTTATAATTGTGATCCCGGCATTCATAACATCCGAGTTGGCGGACGCGTTCAAGATAGGTTTCCTGCTGTTCCTGCCCTTCATCGTCATCGACCTCGTGATTTCGAACATCCTTCTGGCGATGGGTATGATGATGGTTTCGCCGATGACGATCTCCCTGCCCTTCAAACTGTTCTTGTTCGTCTCTGTGAACGGATGGCAGCGCCTGATTCACGGTCTCGTCTTGTCCTATGCGGGACCATCGTGATGAGTACCGCCACTCTGGCCAACATGGCCGTCGACGCGCTGAAACTGACTCTGGTTTTGTCGATGCCCACGATCGTCGTTGCTACGGCGGTTGGGCTGGTCGTCAGCTTGGTGCAGGCCCTAACCCAGGTTAATGAGCAGACACTTCCGTTCGCGGTGAAATTGATATGCGTGAGCCTGGTTTTGGTGACAACTGGGAGCTGGATCGGTGGGGAGCTCTACCAGTATACGCTAAACGTTTTCGACAATATCGGAGCCATGTAAGTGCAACGGTTCAAGAATAATCCCGACCGGTCTGCCCTCTCCCGCGGCAATTATGCGGGCGATCCTAGCGAGGCACTCTCGACCATCTTACCTGGTCCGTCTGATGTCGCCACTTGATCCATCTCTCTTGCACACTGCCCTTGTCGTCTTTGCGCTCGCGACGACTCGTACGACGGGCATGATGCTGATTATACCTATTCTAGGGCGCGGCATTATGACCGGACTGGCGCGAAACGGCACGATCACGGCATTAAGCTTCCCGGTGATGGCGCATGCTTGGGCAACTAGGCCTGCGAACCTCGACACCTGGGATCTGACGCTGGTCATGGGCCTAGAGCTGAAGGAACTCTTGCTCGGGCTGGTACTCGGCATGCCAATTGCCGCGACCATCTGGGGTGTTGAGGCGGCGGGCACCTTCATTGACAACCAAAGGGGCGCCGCGATGGCAAGCCTCTTGAATCCGGCGAGCGGCAATCAGGTCTCGCCGCTTGGAACGCTGTTCGCCCAGCTCTTCGTCACATGGCTGTTTGCCACTGGCGGCTTCTCCGCATTGATCGAAGCGCTCTACCGCTCCCATGAGGTCTGGCCTTTGTGGAGCTTGCAGCCGGCGTTCGGTCCGGCATTCCCAACGGGGGTTCTGCATCTCGCAGATGTCGTCATGCAACTGACTTTAGTTCTCGCCGGTCCAGCCATCGTTGTTATGTTCCTCAGCGAATTGGCTCTGGCACTGATCGGCCGCTTTGCACCGCAACTGCAGGTCTTCTTTATCGCCATGTCGGTCAAGAGTGCGGTGGCCCTCCTGGTCTTGGTCCTTTCGCTCATGATCGTTCTGACGGAGGCCGATCAACGCGTGCCAACACAAGGCGCAATATTCAACCTCATCAGCACGTGGTTGTCATGAGCGGCGGGAAGACCGAAAAGCCTACCCCCAAAAGGCTGCGCGACCTGCGCAGGAAGGGACAGGTGGCGCGGAGCAATGAAGTCGTTTCCGCAGCACTGACCATCGCATTCTTCGCTCTGTTCTTCGCCTCCTTGTCCGGCATGATAGACCGCCTTGAGGCAATGATCCTGCTGCCTATACCGCTTCTCGAAGGCGACCTCCTGAGCGTCACTCAAAAGCTCCTACAGTCCTATATTGTCGAACTACAACATATGCTCGCGCCCTTCATCGGCATCGTTCTGGTGATCGGCGCGGGCGCCAACGTCTTACAGAATGGCCCGATGTTCACGCCCAAGGCGGCCGCCCCGGCGCTGACTAAGCTGAGCCCCAGTGAGAACGTCAAAAGGATGGTTTCGTTGGGGAATTTCATTGAATTGGCCAAATCGATCGGAAAGATCTTCGTACTCGGCTCGGTTCTGCTGCTCGTGCTGCGCGACGGTATGCATGCGCTCGTCTGGACCCCGAGTTGCGGGATATCCTGCTTAAGAGTGGTGACAGGTAACCTGCTGCTCGGTATCGCCATCTATGCGGCATTGAGTTTTCTCACGGTGGCCATTGCGGACTTAGCGTTCCAGCGTCGCCAATTCACGAAGAAAAACCTGATGTCGAAGGATGAGGTGAAGCGAGAATACAAGGAGAGCAATGGTGCCCCCCTAGTCATGGCAAAACGCAAACAACTCCATATGGAGTTGCTCGCCAAAGGCATGACCGACCGGTCGCGCAGGGGACCGTCGTGATTACCAATCCGATGTATGTTGCGTGGCGATTTATTACGATCGGAAGCGTTCGCCCTTCCCCGTGATCAGTGCGATCGGTACCGATCTGGCGCAGCAGACGACAGAGGCTGTGATGCAAAACAGTCCGCTGGCGCACGCGCTGCTGATTGACGGTCCGCAAGACTGGAGACTATGTCCGTCCTATCGGTTGTATAATTCAATGTCTTAGCAGGCCTAAGATGCATATTTCTCTCGGCGCCGGATCAGTTTGCTGAGTCCATATGCATTTTTGTATGTGCTCATAACGGCTTCATATTTGTCATGCATGCCATGAAGTCATAATACGTATGGACTGATATCTCTTTGGCCCGTCGGAAAGGGCATGAACGCAGCACACTGGCACAGTTCGCTTCGATGTGCGCTGCCCAGACGTAGCTACGCCACGAGCGAGCACCGACCTAGAAGGAGGGAAAAATGCGGATCCACCCAGCCTTGCGCAACCCAGCCACGGAATGGCAAGTCGGCCTGCGAGGAAGCCCGTACCCCGCCAATCTGCATTGCACTGCCGTCGGGACCCAGAAGGATAGAGCTCGGCGGGACGCCGAGGCGATCCGCCGTAAGACCGCACGGAGCCGAAGTGATTTTTGATAGGACGGTATCCGAAACGGCGGTTTCGCGCGGTTGCTCTGATCGGATGGCGATCGAGGCGGTCCCGGTACACGTGGGCTCATGGAACGGTGAAGCTGTTCGCCTGACGACGCCTACACACGCGACTCTCTTGGAACAGGCAAAGGAAGAGCGCACTTTCGGTTTTTCCGAGTCGATGGAGTCGAAGGGGCTAGCTGAGCGGAAAATCTCCGAGGAGCGCAGAGCGCCGCCGCTCAACGCAGTCCACGAACTAGAGTCCTATTTCGAACGTCTCCCGTGTTTTGACCGTGCCGAGTTGCAAGCGCTGTTGCGCGATATCCGCAGCGACGATTCTGCCTTGCAGGACATACTCCGAAAGGTTCGCCGGCGGTTCGCTGATCCCTCTTATGCCTATGCGGCACTCGATCTGGCCGCGCGAGAGTTGCGACGCGAGGGCCTCGACCAGCTTGGCGCACGGACGGATGGTGCCATGGCCCAACTCATGGCCGAGCAGGGTGTGGCTGTTCGTGCCGGCCTCAATATTTCCGTGGCAGCGTCTGAACTAGCGGCGGGAGATCAAGGGCTCGCTGCAGAGCTGCGTGATTTCTATCGGGCCATGGTCTCGAGCGATCCAGGACCGCTCCAGGTTTATAAGGAGATTCTTAGAAAGTCTGGAGTCGAGGGCTTTGCATGGCACGTCGCCTTTCTTACGCGTGCGCTCGGCGAGGACATCGCCTCAGCTGGCCCGTCGGTCGAGCCTACTCGGCTAAGTGAGATCCTCAGTCGATTGTCGGCGCTGCGAGTGCTGGATACCGTGCACGAGTGCTGCGAACAGATGGTCGAACGGATGCGACGGCGAAATATCATCGATATCACCGCTGTCGGCGTGATGTGGCAGCTATTGCCGTTAGTGGAAGATTCCGTTCCCGGTCCGTCGAAGGTCATTCCCATTCCGGAACGGTTAGGAATCCCTCGCGCTCACCTTGATTTGCAGATTGCCGTACTGCGCGACTCTCGAAATCTTCTCGCGATGATTCCAGTCGGAGTCTACCGCGATTTGGAGGCAAGAGAATCGGCCTTGCGGGCAGTAGAGGAAGCGATGGACATCCGCATTGGACAGGAAGAGAGATGAGCGCCCACGCTTCTATTCAGGCTTTTTGCTCGGCGATGGGACTTCCACCGCAGGCGCCCCCATTAACGCTGCGATTTGAACGATCGGGCAATCTCCACATCGAGTGTCGCGATGGCTCTGTCGTAATGTACTTAACGCGCGCCATGCCGCTTCACCGCCAAGGGATCGCCGCGGCAGCTCTCAAAGCGGTACACCCGGATCGTGCGCTTCCGCACATGGTGAACGTCGCCTTTTATGGCGAGGCGCTGCTGGTCCTGCTCATCAGCATTACTGAGAATCGCGTCGATCTTCCAACTCTAGAAAGCGGAGCGCAGGTTCTCGTGCGACTCGTCGACGAAATTGATGCCGCGGCGCGGTGACATATGATTAGGATCGTTTCCGGTAGCTTGAATTCTGCTCCAACCGTTTCTGGATCGGCGGAACTGCGGCGAACAGGCCTGATAGTCGATGCTCGGTCGGCTTTGCAATTCGATCTGCTATACGACGCTCCCACCGTGGATGACCTGATGATGGCCGCCTTCGCGCCTCCGATCGCTAATCCCGGAATTCTTGAGCCGCCGACATACGCCGTGACCCTCAAAGCCGCACATGCATCGCTGGCCGATTTGGCTGCGCAAACTGGAGACCCAGATCGTGCCGTGCTCCGGGACGCGCTCACGGTACTCGATCGGGCGCAGTTCGACCGTTTCCTTTTCGACGACGCTTGCCGTGCTTTGATGCGAGGATAGACCCGATGACTGAGCCGTTTATCAGTCCCGACAAGCGCGATGCGCTATCGGTGCTAGCGTATCTCTACATTAGGTTTGGCTTTCTTCACGATGCATCCAAGCTTCTGCTCGCCCTCGATCATGTTGACTCGGGATGGGGCTGGGCACGACATGCACGCTGCCTGGCATTGCTGCGAGCGGGAGACTGCGAGGAGGCCGCAGCCGAGGCTGGCCGGCTTCTGGTTCACGCGCTGAATGATGAGGAGCGATTCCGGATATTGCAGGTGCGGGTCAAGGCCTATTGGAAACTCGGCCTCAAATCGGAGGCGAGAGCATGTCAGCGAATGGTCACAGCACTGCTGACACAGGCGGCTGTGCCGGATGCGTCGCTCGGAAGTATAGCGTGAATTTTCTCAACAAGGTCCTGGCAGTTGCTACTGGCCGAAACGACATTATTCTGGCGGGGCTACTAGTTGCGATCATCTTTATGATGATCATTCCACTGCCGGCGGTTCTGATGGATGCGCTGCAGGCTATCAATCTTGGGGTCTCCGCGCTGCTGCTGATGGTCGCAGTCTATATTAAGTCGCCCCTCGCGTTCGTCTCCTTCCCCTCGGTGCTTTTGCTGACAACGCTCTTTCGGTTGTCCCTCGGCATCGCTGCGACACGCATGATCTTACTGCACGCAGACGCTGGTCAGATCATCAAGGCTTTCGGCGATTTCGTGGTGGCCGGGAATCTCGTGGTGGGCGCAGTTACTTTCTTGATCATCACCATCGTGCAGTTCGTAGTCGTGACGAAGGGGTCCGAGCGTGTGGCTGAAGTCGCCGCACGCTTCTCGCTGGATGCGATGCCGGGCAAGCAGATGAGCATCGATGGCGACCTGCGTGCAGGCGCCATCAATATTCAGGAAGCCCGTCGGCGCCGCATCGCCATCGAGCGCGAAAGCCAGTTGTATGCCGCCATGGACGGTGCCATGAAGTTCATCAAAGGTGACGCAATCGCAGGCTTGATAAGCATCGTCGTGAACATCATTGGCGGCATAGCGGTTGGTGCTCTGCAAAAGGGCATGAGCCTGTACAAAGCGCTCGAGATTTACACCATCCTGACCATCGGCGACGGGCTCGTCGGTCAGATCCCGGCTCTCTTCACCTCAATCACGGCAGGCTTTATCGTCACGAGGATAAGCGACAAGGATACGGGCTCAGATCTAGGCAGGGAGATTGGGGACGAGATCACAGCCCAGCCACGTGCCCTGATCGCAGGATCCTTCATCCTACTTCTGTTCTCCTTGGTACCTGGCTTTCCTTCGGCAATTTTCGTGATATTGGCAGTATTGGCTGGAGGCGGTGGCTGGTTGTTGCAGCGCAGGCGGTCGCTTTCAGCGCCGTCGAGTTCCTACTCTGTCGCAGGCATCAGGGCGCCCGTGTCGGCGTCGGACGGGCCGGCTGTACGGAGCGACGAAAGCGGCAATGCCATCACGCTAACGGTTCCTCTGATGCTCGACATTAGTCGAGACGTTCAGACCATCTTCCGGCCAGACTGGCTGGACAAGGAGTTGGCCACTGTGCGGCAGGCGCTTCTTCTCGATCTTGGCGTTCCCTTTCCAGGCATTAATCTGCGTGTCAGCGACAGCAACAAGGATGGCGCTTACACGATCATGGTAAATGAAATTCCATGTGGTGAAGGATCATTACGGGCGCATCACCTCCTGGCTCGTGATATCCCCGAGAACCTTGAAATCGTGGGCATTCCGTATCTGCTCGATAAGCCATTCCTGCCTCAGATCGAGACCACTTGGGTGGAGATGGCACATCGCGAGTCGTTGCAAGCCGCCAGCATCCCATTTTTGGAACCGGTTCAGATCCTCAGCTACCACATTGGCCATGTCCTGCGTCGGCAAGCAGATGAGTTTGTCGGAATCCAGGAAACAAAAAATCTGCTGAATCAGGTGGAAGGATCTTTTCCGGAACTCGTAAAAGAGGTGCTGCGGACCATTTCTCTGCAGACGATTTCTGAGATCTTGAAGCGACTGGTTTCCGAGGAGGTTTCGCTGCGCAACATGCGCACTATCCTCACTGCGCTGGTCGAATGGGGACAGAAGGAAAAAGACACAGTTCTGCTCACGGAGCATGTGCGCTGTGCATTGAAAAGGCAAATCTGTTTTCGGCACTCTGTCGGCAGGACCCTGTTGCCGGCCTACATACTTTCGCCGGAAGTGGAAGACACGGTGCGCAATGCCATTCGGCAGACTTCCGCGGGCAGTTATCTCGCCCTCGACCCTCGCACCACACGGCAAATCGTCGATAAGGTGCGGGATGCGATAGGCAATGTCGGCCAGCAGCCGCACAAGCCTGTGCTGCTGACCTCTATCGATATCCGCCGATTCATGCGCAAGATTATTGAAGTCGATCTCTACGGGCTACCCGTGCTCTCCTATCAGGAACTTACGCCCGATATCTCCGTACAGCCGTTGGCAAGGATATCGCTGTCGTGAGAAATACCATGGAAGAAGTGACTCTGGCTGGCGATGATGCCAAGCTGACCCTGCGTGTGCTGGCCGGTCCCAACCGGGGTGCAGAGACCCCGCTCGAGGAAGGCGTCTGGCTAATCGGTGCCAGTGACACCAATGACCTCACCTTCGCTGATCCGGAACTGGCTGCCACACATCTCCGCATTACTGTCGAGGCCGGACGCATCCACGTACTTGCCCTGGCACCGGGTGTGCGCGTCGGGACCAAAGACCTTCCAGTGGGCGACTGGACGGTGCTCAATGCGCTGACACCGGTTCAGGTCGGGCGGACGATTTTTGGGATTGGTCCGGCCGGGAGCAGCTTTCCCCAGGCGGACGCCATGGGAGGCCTGGAGCCGGGCACTTCCGCGCAACTTTCGGCCCCTCCCGAACTGGCGTCGGCCTCGATGGGCCGACAGATGCATGTCATGGTAGGCGTGATACCGCGTCAATTACGGCTCGGGGCGGTAGTTTGCACTCTCCTGATTATGCCGGTTGTCGTGTTTTGGGCTGCCATAGGGCGAGTTCCCCCCTCCGCCTCGGAAGCCTCTCCGGCCAATGACCCGCTGATGATGGTGCGAGACATCATTCGCGACTTAAACATCGCTCACAACGTCAACATCACCTCCGTTGATGACAAACTGGTCATTGAAGGAGACCTACGACCTGGAGACTATGCCAAGCTGAGAGCCGCCCTGAGCACGGCCGGCCTTGAGGCGGAAGTGTTATCCAAACGGCCGACCACTTTGTCGGATTCGCAGCTCATCGATCTCGTAACGACGGTCATAAGCAGCTTCGGAATCGAGGGCAGCGTGCGGGTGATCGGCCCCGGAGAGATCACGATAACAGGATATGGACCTAGCGATGCGAAGGTCCAAGCGGCACTTCACCGCCTGCAGCAGGATATTCCAGGGCTAAGTGAAGTTGAAAACGCGATCGTGACACCCGACCGAGCTCGCGTTTTTCTAGAGACCGCGATAACGGACCAACTGCGTCGCTCCATTCACATCTTAACCAAGGCAGACGGCGTGCTCGTTTCAGGGACTCTGACTCCAATTGCTTTTGAAGCGTGGCAGAAGGTCGCTTCTCGCTTTCAGGAGAAGTTCGCACCCTACATTCCGCTTGAGACGCAGTTCACGCCGGTCATATTGCCGGCGCCGAGAGGTGTATACCTCGGCCGAACGCCGTTCATCGTTGTTGAGAATGGAACGCGCCTGAAGGTCGGAGACAGTCTCGAGAGCTTGGGCCAGATCGTTGACATAGATCGAGGCGGAATTTTTGTGCGCATCGGCGCCAATGAGGTGCATGTTTCTTACCCGAGCAAGCCGAGATGGATAGTCGAGGAAAAAGGATGAGCGACGTCATGGCCATGTTTGAATTGCAGAGGCAGTTGCTAAGGGATTTCGACGGTGCAAAAAGATCTGCCCTAGAGAGGGAATTCGATACCTGCCGGCAATCGTTGAAACGTGAAATGGATGTTGGCGTTTCGAGGCAGGAATTCGAGGTCTTGGCGGTCATGCTGGACGCGATAGATGCGGCCACAGAGATCATCAACTCGATTTGGAGTGAGTATCGTGATAAGGAACCACCCTTAGGTTGGAGATAATTATGTCGCGCATTTCTGGCCCTAACCTTAACGCCAGCAGCATCACTAGCAACATCGGCAGTGCCACTGTTTCAGCAGAAAGAAATTTTAGCAGCCTCATGACATCTATGGATCCGGATAACGCGTCAGATCTACTTAAAGTTCAATCCATCGGTCAGCAATGGGCCCTGAGTCTAGCTTTGGAGTCAAGCGTGATCAGGATGATCTACGACGCTCTGAAGGGAGTATTGCAGAAAATCAACTGAATATTCTGATGTATTATAGAAAATAAACTTCGTTCTAATCTGCGGGCCGGCGTGCCGTATTTGACAGTGCGGTATGGCAATCGCCGCCATGCCTTAACTTAGTGCGATGGGACTCCGCCCATCAGGCGACATAGACCTGCTGGCCAACTCGAACGGGGCTGACCCGAACAAACGCATGATTCACTGATTCCTTGAAGCGCGCAGCGATTTTCCCGGTCGCAGCACCATCAACATGGCGTTGAGGACGCAGGATGCCTATGCAGCCCAAAGGGACAGCGAACCATCCTCACAGGGGGAGAGTCGAAAACGTCGATGACGGCCTCGTCGATCATCAGCGCCAAGATCATATGGACACCTCGAACTACCGTCATTTCGGAGGGTTTAGGTCCGCGATGAGGTCGGGCACAACCTGATACCCCCGAGCGCTTGGTCTTTTGGTCGATG
>NZ_JAMYNH010000021.1:0-80275 GCF_040318975.1 Mesorhizobium sp. M0983
TCAACTGGCCCGTCTGCTTCACTGCCATCGCGATTCCCTCAGACCGTCCACCTCAGAGAATCACAATCAGCGAATTACGCAACAGGCCCCTTGTGGGAGAAGGGGCGCCCGCAACGCTGGCGCTCTCTCCTCACGACGATCCGAAGCACGGGTTGAGACCCGCAGCTCAACCCCTTAAGGGTGGGGCAGCAGAAATCTCGAACGGAATGGTCTCTCATGCCGACAGTCGCCCCGCTCGATCTCGAAGGCCACTGCCTCGCCGCCGTGTTCCTTGGCGACGTGCCGCATTTCGCGCTGGCCGACGGCACAATCCATCGGCTCGACCATGGGCACAAGACGGTGCAGGCCAATGACGGGCTGCTCGCCGCCCTTCACGATGGCGCAAACGACCGGCTGATCACCGGCGGTGAGGACGGCAAGATCTTTGCCGTGACCGCAGGCGGCAATACTGCGGAATTGGCGACCGCAGGCAAAAAATGGATCACCAGCGTGGCCGCCGGGCCGCAAGGCGCTGTTGCCTATGCTTCGGGCAAAATTGCCTATGTGCGTTTTGCTGACGGCAAGACCAGGGAATTCTCGCATCCGCGCTCGGTCGAGGGGCTGGCCTTCTCGCCCAAGGGCATGCGCTTCGGCGTTGCCCGCTACAATGGCGCGACGCTGCATTTCCCGGCCGCCGACGGCAAGCCGGTCGAGCTCGAATGGGCCGGCGCCCACACCGGCATCACGTTTTCGCCGGACGGCGGCTTCGTCGTCACCACAATGCAGGAAAACGCGCTGCATGGCTGGAAACTCGCCGACGGCAAGCACATGCGGATGTCCGGCTATCCCGGCAAGGTCAAAAGCCTGTCGTGGAGCGCCAAGGGCAAATGGCTGGCGAGTTCCGGCGCGCCGGCGGCGATCGTCTGGCCGTTTTCGGGCAAGGATGGGCCGATGGGCAAGGCGCCGCTGGAACTCGGCACGCGCGGCAGTGCGATGGTCACCTCCGTCGCCTGCCATCCGAGCCAAGATGTAGTGGCGGTAGGGTATGATGACGGCATGGTGATGGCGGTGCGCTTCGCCGACGCCAGGGAAGTGCTGCTGCGCCGGCCAGGCAAGGGCGCCATCACATCGATGATGTGGGACAAGGAAGAGCGCCGCGTCGCGTTCGGCAGCGCCGCCGGCGATTGCGGCGTCATCGACATTTCCGCCTAGCCCGTTAGTCGGCTCCGCAAGATACTTTGCCGGTCAATTCAGCCGGCTTGCCATCCTTTTCGGCATCGTCCGTTACATCATAGATTGAGAGCAAATAGCGGCCGTCATAGACGCCTTCGTCGCTGGCCTTGGTCAGGATCGCCAGTTCGACATAGTCGTAGGCGTTTTCGACCTGCCGTTCGCGATAGACGAGCAGCCGCAATTCCTTGTTGTCGAGCCAATATTGCGTGAGGTTCTGATCCTCGAACACAGTCTTGCGCAGACTGTCGCCGACTGGCCTGCCCAGAATTTCGAGCTCGCCGCGAAAATTGAAGGTCGGCCCGCCCATGCCTCTGGTGACCCCGGCATCGACCTCAAATTTGACGGCTGCATCCTCGGCGGAACACCAGATGCCGCCGGATACCAAAGCCGCACCAACCGACGACAGCAGCGTTGCCGCGCAGATGATCGCCCGCACCATCGTGTCCCCTCCAGCCGAAGTGCCATTGGCGCCCGAAGGCGGCTCGCGGTCAAGCGCCTGTTCCATTCAAATGACCGCTGACCCAACACAGGGCAGCCGCCCGCCAATTGCGGTGGCGGATGCCGATTGTCTAAAGTGCGGCGGAGAGGGCCGCCATGAACGTCATCGACCATTCAAAGACCTCCATCGGCGGCATCGGCCCGGCCCGGATTGCCGAGTTGCGCGAGACCGAGGCAGAAGCCTTCCGCCAGGCGCGGCCGAAATCGATGGCGAAAATCGGCAATGGCCTGCCCGGCTTCTTCGGCGGCGTGCCGATGCACTGGATGAACGACTGGCCGACGCCGTTCCCGATCCTCGTTGATAAGGCCAAAGGCACCACCATCAGAGATATCGACGGCAACCGGCTCGACGATTTCTGCCTCGGCGACACCGGCTCGATGTTCGGTCATTCGCCGCCGCCGGTCGCCCGCGCCATCCGCCGGCAGGCCGGACGCGGTCTGACCTACATGCTGCCTGCCGAGGACGCGCTCGCCATCGGCCCGCTGCTGCAACAGCGCTTCGGTCTGCCGTTGTGGCAGATCGCGACGACGGCAACCGACGCCAACCGCTTCGCGCTGCGGGTTGCCCGTGCCGTTACCGGCCGGGAGAAGATCCTGGTCTTCAACGGCTGCTATCATGGCTCGGTCGACGAGACGATGGTCCGGCTGGTCGACGGCAAAGCGGTGAACCGACCGGGACTGGCCGGCGAATTCCGCGACCTGACGCGGGCAACTGATATCGTCGAGTTCAACGATCTGCCGGCGCTTGAGGCCGCACTTCAGGGCAACGATCTCGCCTGCGTCATCGCCGAGCCGGTGCTGACCAATTCCTGCATGGTGCTGCCCGAAGCCGGCTTTCATGACGGCTTGCGGCGTCTCACCCGTGCGACCGGCACGCTGCTTCTAATCGACGAGACGCATACGATCTCGACCGGTCCCGGCGGCTATACAAGCAAATACGGGCTGGAGCCGGACCTGTTCGTGCTCGGCAAGCCGATTGCCGGCGGCATACCGGCGAGTGTGTGGGGCATGAGCGAAGGCGTTGCGGCGCGCTATGCCGCTTATATCAGCCGGAAAGAGCCCGGCTATTCCGGCATGGGGACAACGCTGTCGGCCAATCCGCTGCAATTCGCGGCGATGCGTGCCACGCTCGAAGACGTCATGACCGACGAGAACTACAGCCATATGGACCATCTGGCGCGGCGGCTCGACGCCGGGCTGACTGCCGTTATCGATCGCTATCGCCTGCCCTGGCATGTTGCTCGGGTCGGCGCCCGCGTCGAGTTCATCTGCGCGCCAGGCCCGCTGAGGAATGGCGGCGAAGCCGAGAGGGCGCATGCGCCGGAGCTCGAAGCGGCGATGCATGTCGCGCTGGTCAATCGCGGCGTGCTGATCGCACCGTTCCACAATATGATGCTGATCTCGCCGGCAACTCGCGCCGCCCAGGTGAACCGGCTGATCACCGCCTTCGGCGCGGTTGCGGCAAAGCTTACGGCATGAGACAAGCTGGCAGCATGAAACAAGCGCCCAAGCAAAGTTTGAACCTGGTCACGGCATCCCCTTCGGGCTCGACGCCCGCCGAGGCGCAGGCCTTTCTCGACGCCCATCCGGAGATCGAAGCGTTCGACATCGTGCTGACCGACGCCAATGGCGTGGGGCGCGGCAAGATCGTGCGCCGACATGAGTTGATGAGCATCTTCGAGGGCGGCCGGCACATGCCGATCTCGATCCTCGGCCTCGACATCACCGGCGAGGATGTTCACGAGACCGGGCTGATCTGGACGACCGGCGACGGCGACCTGCGGGCGTGGCCGATCCCCGGCACGCTGGTGCCGCTGTTCGGCACCCAGCCGCCGCGCGGCCAGGTGTTGATGGCGATGTACCATCTCGATGGCCAGCCGATGTCGTCCGACCCGCGGCTGGCGCTCGCCCGCCAGGTAGATATCCTCGCGGCCAAGGGCCTGCATCCGGCCGGCGCCTTCGAACTCGAGTTCTTCCTGCTCGCCAATGAGCGCGATGCCGAAGGCAAGGTGCAGCCGGCGCATGCGGTGCTCGACGGCCGCCGCTCGGCCAAGACAGAGGTCTATTCCGTCGACCATCTGCACGGCATGGAGCCGCTGTTTTCCGACATCTATGCCGCGGCCAAGGTGCAAGGCATCCCGGCCGAGACGGTCATCTCGGAATATGCGCCCGGCCAGTACGAACTGACGCTCAATTACCGCAAGGACGTGATGCGGGCGGCCGACGATCTCGTCATGCTCAAGCGGCTGGTGCGGGCGCAGGCACGCCGTCATGGTGTCACCGCTTGCTTCATGGCCAAGCCGATCGAGAAGTATGCCGGCTCTGGCATGCATTTTCATGTCTCGCTGCTGGATGATGCCGGCAAGAACGTCTTTGCCGAAGCCGGCGGCGAAAGCTGGTCGCTTCCGCTGCTGCGCGGTCTCGGCGGACTGATCCAGACGATGGCGGAATCGATGCTGGTGTTCGCGCCGCACGCCAATTCATGGCGGCGCTTCGTATCGCAATCCTATGCGCCGGTGGCGCCGACCTGGGGCGTCAACAACCGTTCGGTGGCGCTGCGTGTGCCAGCCGGCGATGCCAAGAACCGCCGCATCGAGCACCGGCCATCGGGCGTCGACGCCAACCCTTATCTAGTCGCGGCAACGGTGCTGGCCGGCATCACTAGGGGTCTCGACGAAGGTCTTGACCCCGGCCCTGAAACCACCGGCAATGGCTACGAATCCGCCGTCACGCGCACGACGATGCCGGTCGACTGGCGTGCCGCGATCGAGGCGGCAAGGGCGTCGACCTTCCTCAAGGGCGCATTGGGCGAAGACCTGCACCGGACATTCGTGGCGATCAAGCAGTCGGAATATCTGCGCGTGGCGCGCACGGTCAGCGAACTGGATTATCACCTCTATCTGCACGAGGTTTAGGGCTTCACATCGTCGGCCATCTGCCGGTGAAGGCCCATGCGGAATAATTTCAGCGGAACCTTCGGCGGGCTTTGCTCATTGCGTGTCTGATTGCAGGAGCGAACAAGGCCGCCTTAGTCATGATCGCCAGGATGCAGACAACCCCGACGCCGCACCATGCCAAGGTGCAGTCGAGAGGCTTGCCTGCAAGCAAGTCCCCGGACACGACAGAAATCGACGCCAGGACGATTCCTGAACTGCGCGAAACGGCCAAGATCTGCCGCCGCTGTCCGCTATGGCGCGATGCCACGCAGACCGTGTTCGGTGAGGGTCCTGATAAAGCCAAGGTGATCTTCGTCGGCGAACAGCCGGGCGACCAGGAGGACCTGGCGGGCAAGCCTTTCGTCGGTCCGGCCGGCAAGGTGTTCGACGCGATCCTGGATGATGCCGGCGTCGATCGGCTGAAAGTCTACGTCACCAACGCGGTTAAGCATTTCAAGTTCGAGCCGCGCGGCAAGCGGCGCATCCACTCCAAGCCGAATGCCGGCGAGGTGCAGGCTTGCCGCTGGTGGCTGGACAAAGAGATCGATCTGATCAAGCCCAACCTGGCGGTGGCACTCGGCGCCACTGCAGCGCAGGCGCTGCTCGGCAAGCTGGTGCCGATCATGAAGATGCGCGGGGCGGTAGTGGAGCGCGACGATGGCTTGCGTGTCTTCGTCACCATCCACCCGTCCTTCATTCTGCGCATTCGCGAGCCGGCGGACAAGCGGGCCGAACGCGAGCGGTTCCTGCAGGATATGAGAGCGGTGAAAAGGCTGATGGCGGCCTGAGCTATTTGATCAATATCGCCCGGAGATCGTTGATGTTTGTGCCGGTCGGACCGGGTACGAAAAGGTCATCTACGGCATTGAATGCCGTCCAGGCGTTGTTGCCGGCAAGCATGGCCTTGGCATCGACGCCCGCCGCGCGCATCCGCGAAACTGTCGAGCCGTCGGCGAAGGCGCCGGCATTGTCTTCCGAACCGTCAATGCCGTCGGTGTCGGCGGCCAGTGCGTGCACGCCCGCCATGCCGGTGATGCCGATGGCGAAGGCGAGCAGGAATTCCGAGTTACGGCCGCCTTTGCCTTTCGCGCGCAGGGTCACCGTCGTCTCGCCGCCCGACAGGATCAGCACCGGCTTTGCAAATGGCCGGCTGCGCGTCGCCACCTCGCGCGCGATTGCGGCGTGGATGCCACCGACCTCGCGTGCCTCGCCCTCGATGGAATCGGAGAGAATGACGGCCTGAATACCTCGGCGCTTCGCTTCGGCCGCTGCTGCTTCCAGCGAGACGCCGGCCGAAGCGATCAGATGCACCTCGTTGCGGATAAAACGCGGATCGTCCGGACGTGGCGCATCGGCCGCCGGCGACTTGATATGCGCCATGACCGAAGCCGGCAGCTTCATGCCATAGGCAGCGATCGACGCCAGTGCGTCCTCACGGCTGCCTATGTCCGGCACGGTCGGACCAGAAGCGACCAGAGCCGGATTGTCGCCCGGAATGTCTGATACCACCAGCGAGACCACCTTGGCCGGATATGCGGCGGCCGCCAGCCTGCCGCCCTTGATGGTGGAAAGGTGCTTACGGATCGTGTTCATCGCGGCGATCGGCGCGCCGGAGGCGAGCAGCGCCTCGTTGACGGCGATCTCATCGGCCAGCGTCAGACCTTCGGCGGGTGACGGCAGCAGCGCCGAGCCACCGCCGGAAATGAGCGCTACGACCAGGTCGTCCGCAGTCAGTCCCTGGACTTTTTCGAGCAGCCGTCGCGAAGCTTCCAGCCCGGCGGCATCCGGCACCGGATGCGCCGCCTCGATGATCTCGATGCGCCGGCAGGCCGCGCCATAGCCGTAGCGGGTGACGACCAAACCTTCGATCGGCCGGTCCCACACTTTCTCGAAAGCCGCCGCCATCTGCGCCGAGCCTTTTCCTGCACCGATGACGATCGTGCGGCCCTTCGGCCTTGCGGGCAAATGATTCTTGATCGTCCTCTGGGGATCGGCGGCGGCAACGGCGGCGTTGAAGATGGATATAAGGAAGGATTTCGGGTCGAGAATGGTCATACTGAGCTGCCACCGACGTTCTGCGAACTTCTGCGGCGTTTGCGCTGCCCCTCACCCTTACCCTCTCCCCGTCTAGAGACGGGGAGAGGGGGTAGCCAGCGTTGGAGCGCTTCCCTTCTCCCAGTCGCTAGACGGGGAGAAGGTGCCGGCAGGCGGATGAGGGGCGGCGCCAACGTCACGATGTTGCTTCCGGCGGCAGGACCAACTCCTGGTTATCCACGCCCAAATAGGCACAGAGCGCATCGACGACCACACCATGGTCCTCACGCTCCGGCAGGCCCGAGACGGCGATCACGCCGATGACACCGGCGCCCTTGACAGTGATGGGAAAGCCGCCGCCGGCCAGCACGTAGTCGACAATGTCCAGCCCCTCGCCAGGCTTGAAGCTGCGGTCGGGGCGCTGCTGCTCCAGCACCATGCGGTAGGTGCTTTTCAGGAATCGCCGCACGACGTTGATCTTGCGCCGCGCCCAGTCCGGATTGGAAGCGTTCGAGCCGGGCATTGCCGCATAGAACAGCGGCCGATCGAAGGTTCTGATATCGATGATGATCGGCAGGTTCTCGGTCAAAGCCCGGTCGCGGATCGCCGAGCCGATCTCGAAAGCGACAGCCTCGTCGAAGGCGGAGAAAACAAGCGCGGCTTCCTGTTTCTTGATCAGAGCGATGTCGTCCGCAACGGCCATGTCGTTCCCCTGTCAATCTCGCCGCACGCTTTGGCCGATGGCTGCCGTTCGGTCAAGCCGGGACGCCGGGACCAGCTAGGTCGCCATGTCCGCCTTAGCTGCCCGACCGGCGACATAGACCTCGTGCACGGCGCGGTCGTCGCCGAGCGTCTGCAGCAGAAACAATTCCTCGGCGAGCGTGTCCGCCGTCTCCACCCGCAGCCGCATCGCCGGCGTGGCGCGGGCGTCGAGCACGACGATATCGGCGTCGCTGCCTTCCTCCAGAGTGCCGATCTTTTCCACAAGCGACAGCGCCTCAGCATTGCCGCGGGTCAGTTGCCAGAATGACTGAAACGGATTGAGCTTCTCGCCATTCAGCGCGATCACCTTGTAGCCCTCGTCCATGGTGCGCAGCATCGAATAGTTGGTGCCACCGCCGACATCGGTGGCGGCGGCGATGCGGAGCGGCTTCTCGCGGCGGCGATAGCGCTGATAATCGAACAGGCCCGAGCCGAGAAACAGGTTGGAGGTCGGGCAGAACACCGCCACCGAGCCGCTATCGGAAAGCGCATCCGCCTCGCGTTCCGACAGATGGATGCAATGGCCGAACAGGCTTCTGCGCCCGAGCAGCCCGTAATGCTCATAAACATCGGTATAGTCGCGCGCCTGCGGATGAAGCTGCTGCGTGAAGGCGATCTCGGCGTGGTTTTCCGACAGATGCGTCTGCATATGCAATTGCGGATATTCGCGGCAGAGCGCGCCCGCCGTTTCCAATTGCTCGGGTGACGAGGTGATGGCGAAGCGCGGGGTGATGGCATAGTGCTGGCGCCCCTTGCCGTGCCACTCCTCGATCAGCGCCTTGCTGTCGTCATAACCCGATTGCGGCGTGTCGAGCACGCCGTCCGGCGCGTTGCGGTCCATCATCACCTTGCCGGCGATGTTGAGCATGTTGCGGTCATGCGACTCGGCAAAGAACGCCTCGGCCGATTCCTTGTGTACCGAGCAATAGGCGGCGACAGTCGTCGTGCCATGACGCAATACTTCATCCAGGAACAGCCTGGCGATACGGCGGCCATGCTGAGCGTTCTCGAATTTTGTCTCTTCCGGAAAAGTGTAGGTGTTCAGCCAGTCGAGCAGCTCGGCGCCGAAGGAAGCGATGACCTGCATCTGCGGAAAATGCGCGTGCGCATCGATGAACCCGGGCAGCAGCAGATGCGGCCGATGGTCGACCTTTCTTGTTCCCTCGCCCGCCTTTTTCTCGACCTCGGCATAGGCGCCGGCGGCAATGATCCTACCATCGCGGAGCAGCAGGCCGCCATCTTGCTCGTAGCGCCAGGCGGAATGGTCGTCGACGGTTTCGGGCCAGCGCAAAAACGACAGCGTGCGGCCGCGCAGGAGCGTGCTGGTCATTTCCTTGCGCCTTCGAACCATGCCACCAGCAGCGCCCGTTCCTTGTCGGTGATCTGGGTGACGTTGGCGGGCGGCATGGCGTGGCTGCGGCCGGCCTGCAGGTAGATCTCGCCGGCGTGCTCGGCGATGCCGGCATCGGTGTCGAGCATCACGCCCTTCGGCGCGTGGTAGATGCCCTCGTAGGACGGCTCCGCGGCGTGGCACATCGAACAGCGGCCAAGCACCGTATCGCGCACGGCAGGGAAATGCGCCGAGGCAACGTAGACCTGGGCCGCCGCCGACGCCTTCGCCTCGCCGGTCAGCAACTTCGGCACCGTCGACAGCCAGATGATGACCAAGAACAGCACGGCCGCCGCCAGCCAGGTCCAGGTCGGATTGCCTTTGCGCGCATGCCTGGTGTTGAAATAGTGCCGGATCAGCACGCCGATGATGAACACCAGCGAGGCGATGACCCAGTTGAACTCTGTCCCGAACGCCAGCGGATAATGGTTCGACAGCATCAGGAACAAAACGGGCAGCGTCAGGTAGTTGTTGTGCAGCGAGCGCTGCTTGGCGATCTTGCCGTATTTCGGATCGGGCTTACGGCCGGCGATCAGGTCGGCGACGACGATCTTCTGGTTGGGGATGATGACCATGAAGACGTTGGCCGACATGATCGTCGCGGTGATGGCGCCAAGATGCAGGAACGCGGCGCGGCCGGTGAACAGGTGGGTCAGTCCCCAGGCCATGAATACCAGCACCCCATACAGCACCAGCATCAGGCCGGTGTCGCTGTTGCCGAGCGGCGAACGGCACAGGAGATCGTAGACCACCCAGCCGACGCCGATCGTCGCCAGCGACAGCAAGATGCCTGTAGGCACCGACATGGCAAGCACATTCGGATCGATCAGGAACAGGTCCGCCCCGGCATAATAGACCACGCACAGCATCGCGAAGCCTGACAGCCAGGTGGCGTAGGATTCCCACTTGAACCAGGTCAGGTGCTCGGGCATTTCGGCCGGTGCCACCAGATATTTCTGCACGTGGTAGAAGCCGCCGCCATGCACCTGCCATTCCTCGCCGAAAGCGCCTGCAGGCATGCCCGGGCGTTGGCGCAGGCCGAGGTCGAGCGCGACGAAATAAAAGGACGAGCCGATCCAGGCGATGCCGGTGACGACGTGCAGCCAGCGCACGGCGAAACTCAGCCAATCCCAGAATATCGCGAAATCCATCATGAAAAATCGTCCCTGCCGATCGACTGACTTTACGGACTGGAGCGCAAACGGAAAGGGCTGAGGTGCACGATGACTTTCAAAAAAAATTGGAAAATACTAGGCTGATCATACGCAGCCACATGAGAGCCCCGAAAGCCGCATGGCCTATCTCGATAACATCGCCGTTTTTGTTCGCGTCGTCGAACTCGGCAATTTGTCGGCGGCTGGGCGCGACATGCGCATTTCGCCGGCGGTCGCTTCCAACCGGATCAAGGAGCTCGAGAAGCATCTCGGTGTCAGGCTGTTCAACCGCACGACGCGGCAGTTGATGCCGACCGAGCACGGCACGGTGTTCTATTCCGGCGCCAAGCAGGTGCTCGAGGCGGTCACCGAGGCCGAAGCTGCGGTCAGCGCGTTATCCGGCCAGCCGCGCGGCACCATAAAGGTGACAGCGCCGCTCGGCCTCGGGCGGAGACTGGTGGCATCCGGCATCCCGGATTTCCACGACAGATACCCAGATATCGAGGTGCGGCTCCGGCTTTCCGACCACAATGTCGATATCATGAAGGAAGGCATCGACGTTGCGTTCCGGCTGGGCATCATCGAGGATTCCAGCCTCAGGATGCGCGGCATCATGGACTGCGAGCGAGTGCTGGTGGCGGCTCCGCAATATCTGGAGGCGCGCGGCGAGCCGAGCGAGCCGAGCGAGTTGATCGGCAAGAAGCACGATTGCCTGATGCTGCGCTATTCCGGCGCGCGCGAATATGTCTGGACCCTGCAGACGCGGAACGGGCCGCAAAAGTTCGAAGTGCACGGCCCCTACGATACCGATGACGGCGACGTGCTGACCGGCTGGGCGCTGTCCGGCCGCGGCATCATCAACAAGCCGCGCTTCGAGGTCGAGCCGTTTATCCGCGACCAGCGGCTGAAGGTGATCCTGAGCAAAACGCCGCCGACGCCGGTGCAATTCGCCGCCGTCTACCCGCATAAGAAGCTGCAGGATCCGAAGGTGCGGCTGCTGCTCGACTTCATGGCCGAGCGCTGCCAGCGGCTGATCAGGGATATTCTGGCCGGCAAATGATCGCCGGCTGGCCGGTTGCTTTCCGTCCAGCCGGCGAAGATATTTCTTATGGAATCTCACTCACCAGGGAAGACCGATGGCCAGCGGCGCCACAATGCATCTAGCCGTTTCACTAGCTCCGGAAACTGCTCCCTCCTCTCCGTCCGACGTCGTTCCGGATTTCAGTCTGCTGACGCGGTCCGTGCAAAAAGCCGAAGCGGCCGGCCTGGATATGGTGTTGCTCGCCGATTCCGCGCCGGTTGCAGGCGGACCGAACCGGCAAATGCGCTTCGAAGCAACGACCTTGCTGGCAGCGCTGGCGACGGTGACAAGCAGGATCGGTCTCATCGCCGCGGCGTCAATGGTCGCCCACCAGCCCTATAATCTCGCGCGCCGTTTCGCTTCGCTCGACATTATCAGCCATGGCCGCGCCGGCTGGAACGCCAGCATGATGCCCGACCCGCGCGAGGCGGCCAATTTCAGCCGACCGGAAGGGTTTTCCGGCGACGCATTCCGCCTGCGCGCCGAGGAATTCGTCGGCATCGTGCAAGGCTTGTGGAAAGGCTGGGACGCAGACGCGCTTCTGTTCGACAAAAGTGGCGGCCGCTTCTTCGATCCCGAGAAGATGCACCTTCTCGACCACAGGGGCGAATATTTTTCTGTGCGCGGGCCGCTCAACGTGGCGCGGTCGCCGCAGGACACGCCGGTGCTGGTCATTTCCGGCCTGTCCGAGCCCGACATGGATATCGCCGCCCGCACCGCCGATGTTGTCCTGCTAGACCAGCGATCGATCGACTGGGCTGACGATCTGAAGCGCCGTGCGCTTGCCTTCGGGCGCAGGCCGGAGGGGCTGAAGGTGCTGATGAATGTTGTCACGGATGGCGAGATGGCCGCCATGCCGGATATGTTTGCGGATAGGCTCGAAGAGTGCTTTCGCTCGAAAGCCTGCGACGGTTTCAACATCGCCGTGCCGCTCACGTCGGCGCTCGACGATTTCATCGGTCTCGTGCTGCCGGAGCTTCGCCGCCGCGGCCTTGTCCGGTCCGGCTACAGCGCGGCGACACTGCGGGCCCATCTCGGGCTTGCAGGGGAGGATCGGCAATGAGCGCCGGTCGAGGCCAGATGAAGCTCGGCGCCTTCCTATGGGCGACAGGCCACCACATCGCCGCCTGGCGCCATCCGCAGGCGCATGTCACGGCTGGCATCGACATCGATCATTACATCCAGCTGGCGCGGACGGCGGAAGCGGCGAAGTTCGACATGATCTTCTGCGAGGACGCCGCCGGTGTGCGCGAGGCCAATGTCGACATCGCCAGCCAAACGTCGCGCTCGATTGGCTTCGAGCCGATCAGCCTACTTGCGGCGCTCGCGGTGCAGACGGAGCGCATCGGCCTCGTCTCCACGGCATCGACGAGTTACAACGAGCCTTACGGGCTGGCGCGGACCTTCCTGTCGCTCGACCATCTGAGCGGCGGGCGTGCCGGCTGGAACCTTGTCACTTCGGCCAGCCAGATCGAGGCCGCCAATTTCGGCTCGACCGGTCTGCGCCCGCATGCGGACCGTTACGGGCGGGCGCGCGAATTCGCTGCCGTGGTTGCCGGCCTTTGGCGAGGCCAGGGTGGACACGAAGGCAGAAGTTTTTCGGTGCGTGACCCGCTCGATCTGCCGCGCTCGCCACAAGGTGCACCGGTCATGGTGCAAGCGGGAGCGTCGGACGAGGGTCGTGACCTCGCCGCCCGGACCGCCGACGTGGTCTTTACGGCGGCGCAGACATTCGAGGAAGCGAAGGCCTTCTACGACGACCTCAAGGGACGGCTGGCTGCCTATGGGCGCAAGCCGGACGACCTCAAGATCATGCCTGGGGTGGCGCCGGTCGTCGCGGCAAGCGAAGCGGAAGCCCGGGCAAAACATGATGAACTGCAGGAGCTGATACCGGACGATGTCGGCGTTGCGCTGCTTTCCAGCTATCTCAGCATATCCGATCTCTCGCGCTATCCCATCGACGGACCGCTGCCGCAGCTGCCGGCCAGCGAAGGCATGCAGAGCCGGCAGGCGCTCGTCATCGAGCAATCGCGCCGCGACAACCTGTCCATTCGCCAGCTTGCCCGTCATTTCGCCGGCGCGCGCGGCCATTGGCGCGTCGTCGGAACTCCGGCCCAGATCGCCGACCAGCTCGCAGCACGCTTCGAGGGCGGCGCGGCAGACGGTTTCAACGTGATGCCATCCTATTTTCCCGGCGAACTCGATGCCTTTGCCACGCTTGTCGTGCCGGAGCTGCAGCGGTGCGGTCTGTTCCGTACGGATTATGACGGCAGCACGCTGCGCGACCATCTGGGCTTGAAAAGGCCGGCGTAAACGACGAGCGGAACGAAAGTCGGAGATCGCCGTTTTGGGATGCTGTGCCGCGGCGATGAGGGCGTCTGCGCGCATGTTCGATTGACCTTCCACAAACTTCGCCCTCTTCAAACCACGCGGACGCAACCGCCACAGGAGCCGATCATGGATGCCATCGCCACCCGCAACGACCTGCAATCCAATGCCAAGAAAGAGTGTATCGATCTTCTCAACGCCCGCCTCGCCGACGCCATAGATCTGGCCTTGATCACCAAGCAGGCGCACTGGAACGTCAAGGGGCCGCAATTCATCGCCATCCATGAGATGCTCGACACGTTCCGCGAGGAGATCGACGGACATGTCGACACCATTGCCGAGCGCGCCGTACAGCTCGGCGGCACGGCGCTCGGCACATCGCAGGAGGTGTCGAAGGCGACTATGCTCGAGGCCTATCCGACCGACATCCACAAGACCCGAGATCATCTGGCGGCGCTGATCGACCGCTATGCCGCGACCGCCAAGCGGGCCCGCGCGGCGATCGACGAAGCGGCGGGAGCGGGCGACGCCGACACCGCCGACATCTTCACCGCCTATTCACGCTCGCTCGACAAATTGCTGTGGTTCCTCGAGGCACACACGCAGGAACAGGAATAGAAGGAAACGTCAGCCCGCCATCGCCTTGCCACGACGTGCTTTGGACGGAGCTGCCGGTTCTATCGCGTGGGCGGCCAACGCCGTCATGATCTCGGCTGCGGCGAGTGCGGCGATCACTTGCGGGCGCTTGTCCTTGACGGCATCGCCGCCGATCGGCGAGACGAGGCGGTCAAATTCCGCCTCGCTTCCGTCCGCCGACTTAAGGAACCAGTTCCGAAACGTCGCCTTCTTGGTTCTGGAGCCTATCATGCCGACATAGGCGGCATCCCGGCGTTTCAGCGCCTCGGCGACGATCAGGAAATCCAGCGCGTGGTCATGGGTAAGGACGACGAAGGCGGATCCAGCCGGGGCTTCGCGCACCGTCGCCTCAGGCATCGGCGTCAAACAGGTTTCGACCGTGTCTGGCATGCCCTCCAGCGCTTCGGCTCGCGTCTCGGCAATGACGACATGCACCGGCAGCAAAGCCACCGCCGAGGCCAGCGCATGGCCGACATGGCCGCCGCCGAAGATGTAGACATGCGGCAGCTGCGCCTCCTCGGCTTCCGCCGCCGCGACCAACTTGGCCTCAAGCGCGGCGTCAACCAGCCGGATCAGCACCTCGACCCTGCCGCCGCAGCACTGCCCGATCTCCGGGCCGAGCGCGACGTCGAGCGTCGCGACAGCGTTGCGGCCAGCCCCCTTCTCCCCGTAACTATACGGGGAGAAGGGGCCGGCAGGCGGATGAGGGGCGGCGCCAGCCTCGACAGATTCGCCAGAACCTGAGGCCGATCGACCAAGCATCTGCCGCGCTTTGTCGATCGCCATATATTCGAGCTGGCCGCCGCCGATCGTGCCGAAAGTGGCCGATCCTGAGACGAGCATGAAGGCACCCCTCTCGCGCGGCGTCGAGCCTTTTGTCCCGGCCACCTCAACCAAGGCGACCCGGCAGGCACCGGCAAGAAAGGCTTTCAGGCTCTGCATTTTCGCGTTCATCATTCGCGTTCCCTGTTGGGAAATATAGAGTTTTTCGGCCTGAATTGCACGTTTTCCGGGATTCAAGTGCCGGTCCTGGCTTCTCGCTTCAGCCGTTCGATCGCCATCAGCACCCGTTCCGGCGTGGCAGGCGGGTCAAGGCGCGGGCAGATCTTGTGGCCAGCAACGCTCGCCACCGCATCCGACAGCGCATGCAGCACCGACATTGCGAGCGGAAAGGGCGGCTCGCCGACCGCCTTGGAGCGGTGCACCGTCGGCTCGCCTGCTTCCGCCCAGTCGGCCAACGTGATGTTGAAAATCTTCGGCCGGTCCGAAGCGAGCGGGATCTTGTAGGTCGACGGCGCATGGGTGCGCAGCCGCCCCTTGTCGTCCCACCACAGTTCCTCCGTGGTCAGCCAGCCCATGCCCTGGATGAAGCCGCCCTCGATCTGGCCGAGGTCGATGGCGCGGTTCAGCGAACGCCCGGTTTCGTGCAGAATATCGGTGCGCTCGACGACATATTCGCCGGTCAGCGTGTCGACCGAAACTTCCGAGCAAGCCGCGCCATAGGCGAAATAATAGAAGGGGCGACCCTCGCCCTTGTCGCGGTCCCAATGGATTTTCGGCGTCTTGTAAAAGCCAGCCGCCGAAAGCTGGATGCGCGCCATATAGGCCTGCCTGACGAGATCGGCGAAGGCGATCTCCTGGTTACCGATGCGCACCCGGTTTGGCAGGAACAGCACCTGGTCGCGCGGCACCTGGAATTTCTCGGCGGCGAAATTGGTCAGCCGGTCCTTGATCTGGCGGGCGGCGTTCTGCGCCGCCATGCCGTTGAGGTCGGAGCCGGAAGACGCGGCAGTGGCCGAGGTGTTCGGCACCTTGCCGGTCGTCGTCGCGGTGATCTTGACCTGATCGAGGTCGATCTGGAACTCTTCCGCCACAACCTGCGCCACCTTGACATAGAGGCCCTGCCCCATCTCGGTGCCGCCGTGGTTCAGGTGAACTGAACCATCGGTATAGACATGCACCAGCGCGCCGGCCTGGTTGTAATGGGTGGCGGTGAACGAGATGCCAAACTTGACCGGCGTCAGCGCCAGTCCCCGCTTGATGAAGCGGCTGTTGGCATTGAAAGCATCGATGGTGCGGCGGCGCCTTGCATAGTCGGAACTCGCCTCCAGCTCGGCGACGATGCGGTGGATGATGTTGTCCTCGACCGTCTGGTGGTAGGGCGTGATGTTGCGGTCGCTGGTGCCGTAGAAATTCTTCTTGCGGATTTCGAGCGGGTCCTTGCCGACGGCAAACGCGACTTCGTCGATGACGCGCTCGGCGCCGACCATGCCTTGCGGGCCGCCGAAGCCGCGAAAGGCGGTGTTCGATACCGTATTGGTGTAGAGCGGCGCCGATTGCGCGTGCACCGCCGGCCAGAAATAGGTGTTGTCGCAATGGAACAGCGCGCGGTCGGTGACCGGGCCGGAGAGGTCGGCCGAGAAGCCGCAGCGCGCCGCGAACATGAAATCTACGCCGAGAATATTGCCCTCATCGTCGAAGCCGACCTCGTAGTCGACGAGGAAATCGTGGCGTTTGCCGGTGGCGATCATGTCGTCGTCGCGGTCGGGCCGGATTTTCACGGCCCGATGATGTTTCTTCGCGGCGATAGCGGCCAATGCCGCAAACTGATTGCCTTGCGTTTCCTTGCCGCCGAAAGCGCCCCCCATCCGGCGGATTTCCACCGTCACCGCGTGGCTCGGAACACCGAGCGCATGGCTGACCATGTGCTGGATTTCGCTCGGGTGCTGGGTCGAGGAATAGATGGTGACGTCGTGGTCCTCGCCAGGGATGGCCAAGGCGATATGACCCTCGAGATAGAAATGCTCCTGGCCGCCGATGCGCATCTGCCCTTTCAGCCGGCGTGGCGCTGCCTTGATCGCAGCCGCTGCATCACCGCGCTTCAGGGTCAGCGGCGGCGTGACCAGCTTGTCTTTCCGGGGATCGAGCTTGCCAATATCGGCGACGAACGGCAATTCCTTGTATTCGACCTTGGCCAGCCTCGTCGCCCGGCGCGCCTGCTCGCGGGTTTCGGCGATGACGCAGAAGATCGGCTGGCCGAAGAATTGCACCTTGCCGTCGGCAAGCACCGGCTCGTCGTGGCGGCCGGTCGGCGAAATATCGTTTTCGCCGGGCACGTCGCTCGCCGTCAGCACGTCGATGACGCCGGGTGCGGCGCGGACCCCCGACAGGTCCATGCTGGTGACGGTGGCATGCGTCGCCGCCGAAAGCCCCAGACAGCCGTGCAGCGTGCCGGCCGGTTCCGGCATGTCGTCGATATAGACGGCCGTGCCACTGACATGCTTGTGCGCGGAATCATGGCGCTGATCGGTGGCGACGCCGCCGGCGATTTTTTGCGCCTTCAAGTTCGGAGTGGCGTGCTTGTTCATCATGCCGCCTCGTGCCGTGATACCTGGATCGGCGCCCGGGTGCCCATGGTTTCGGCAAAGAAGCGCAGCAGCAGGTTGCGCGCCGCCAGCGCCCGGTATTCGGCGCTTGCCCGCATGTCGGTCAGCGGGGTGAAATCGCCGGCGTACGCGGCCATCGCCGCCTCGACCGTCGCTTCCGTCCAGGGCTTGCCAAGCAATGCCTTTTCTACGCCAAAGGCGCGCTTCGGCGTTGCCGCCATGCCGCCATAGGCGATGCGTATCTCCGCCACCGTGCCGTCCGCGGCCAGCGTCAGGAAAAACGCGCCTAGCGCTGCGGTGATGTCTTCGTCGCGGCGCTTGGTGATCTTGTAGACGGCAAATTTCGTCTCGCTGCCCGGCAGCGGAACATGCACGGCCTCGACGAATTCGCCGGGCTGCCGGTCCTGTCGGCCATAGGCGATGAAAAAATCTTCGAGTGGGATCGTCCGCCGCTTGTGGCCGCGACGCAGCGTCATGCGGGCACCGAGTGCGATCAGCGGCGGCGGCGTGTCGCCAATCGGCGAACCGTTAGCGATATTGCCGCCGATGGTGCCCATGTTGCGCACCTGATCGCCGCCGATGCGATCGAACAGCGGGCCTAGCGCCGGGATGCATTTTGCCAGCGTCGAGAAGGCTTCGCTATAGGTGACACCGGCGCCGATCGAGATGACGCCCTTGTGCTCGGACATCCCGCACAGACCATCGAGATTGCCGATGAAAACCGCCGGCGAAATATCGCGCATGTGCTTGGTCACCCAAAGGCCGACATCGGTCGAACCGGCGACGATAGTGGCGCCCGGCTCCTCGACCAGCACGCTGGCGAGATCGTCGGCATTGGCCGGCACGATCAGCCGCTTGTTGCCGGAGCCGATCTCAATGCGCGAACCGTCCTTCATCGCGTCGAGCTTGGCCGTGACTGCCTTGCGCTCGGCCGCCAACGGATCCTTTGCCGCCTTGCCGTAGCTGGAGATGGCACGTGCGGCGCGCATGATCGCCTCGTAGCCGGTGCAGCGGCAGAGATTGCCTTGCAGTGCCTTTTCGATGGCGGCGTCCGACGGCTCCGGCGACCGCATCCACAGCGCATAAAGCGACATGACGAAACCCGGCGTGCAGAAGCCGCATTGCGAGCCGTGGAAATCGATCATCGCCTGCTGCACGGGGTGCAGTTTTCCTGCGTCGCCGCGCAGATGCTCGATGGTCACGACATGCGTGCCGTCTAGCGAGCCAAGGAAGCGGATACAGGCATTGACGCTTTCATAGACCAGTGTTCCACCGGAGAGCCTGCCGACCAGCACCGTGCAGGCGCCGCAGTCGCCCTCGGCGCAACCTTCCTTGGTGCCGCGCAGCGAGCGGTCGAGCCGCAGCCAGTCGAGCAGTGTCTGGTCGGGTGCAACCGTGCCGAGCGCGACGTCCTCGCCATTGAGGATGAACCGGATTTCGTTGCGTGTCTTGATCCCGGCCATCTCAGCTTCCCCGGTAGGTCGAATAGCCGTACGGCGACAGAAGCAGCGGCACATGATAGTGCATCGGCTCGGCCATACCGAAGCGGATGGGCACATGGTCGAGGAAGGCCGGTTCCGGCAGTTTTGTCCCCTGCCGGCGCAGATAATCGCCGGCCGCAAAGACCAATTCGTATTCGCCGGTACGGAACTCCGCGCCGGCAAGCAACGGAGCATCGCAACGGCCGTCATCATTGGTGACGACCGTTTTCAGATGCGTCCGGGCCTGGCCGTCAAGATGATAGAGCTCAATCGACAGACCGGCCGCCGGTTTGCCGGCCGCGGTGTCGAGGACATGGGTCGTCAGGCGCCCGCCTTCGGCTTTCGACGTTTCCGCCACTGGCTGCTCCATTCCCTGCACAGTCGAACACTATTCATGAATTGTGCGCCAATTAAAGGCGATGCATAAGTCCCGGTCGAGCGGAGCGCGACAAAAACACTTTCAAAAATTTCGGGGGAATGCGCAGGCACTCCTTTCGACTATCCTGATCACAATTTCCGGCAGGAGCGAGAATGCGTTACGAACGAGACATGCGCGGCTACGGAGCCAATCCGCCGGATCCAAAATGGCCCGGCGGGGCGCATGTCGCGGTCCAGTTCGTCGTCAATTACGAAGAGGGCGGCGAGAATTGCGTCCTGCACGGCGACAAGGCCTCGGAGGCTTTCCTGTCGGAGATCGTCGGCGCCGCGCCCTGGCCCGGCCAGCGCCACTGGAACATGGAATCGATCTACGAATACGGCGCCCGCGCCGGCTTCTGGCGATTGCTGCGCCTGTTCAGCGCGGCACAGGTGCCGGTCACCTGCTACGGCGTCGCCACGGCCCTGGCGCGCTCGCCCGACCAGGTCGCAGCGATGCAGGAGGCCGGCTGGGAGATCGCCTCGCACGGGCTGAAATGGATCGACTACCGCGACCACGCGCCAGAAGACGAGCGCCGCGACATGGAAGCGGCGATACGGCTGCATTATGAGGTGACAGGCGCGCGGCCGACCGGCTGGTACACCGGCCGCACGTCGATCAACACGGTGCGTCTGGCGGCGGAAGAAGGCGGCTTCGACTATGTGTCGGACACCTATGACGACGAACTGCCCTACTGGTTCGAGCATGTGACACCGAACGGGTCGGCGAAGCCGCAGCTGGTCATCCCCTATACGCTCGACGCCAACGACATGCGCTTTGCCACGCCGCAGGGCTTCAACTCCGGCGACCAGTTCTTTGCCTATCTCAGGGATAGTTTCGACACGCTCTATGCCGAGGGCAAGGCAGGGCGGCCGCGCATGATGAATATCGGCCTGCACTGCCGCCTGGTTGGGCGGCCGGGCCGGGTCGCGGCACTGAAGCGCTTCATCGACTACGTCAAATCACACGACAAGGTCTGGCTGGCACGGCGCATCGACATTGCAAAACATTGGCAGGAGACGCATCCGTTCCGGTTGCCGGCATTGCGCCCGTCGAAAATGGAATTCGAGGCCTTCGTCCACGCATTCGGCGGCGTCTTCGAACATTCGCCGTGGATTGCCGAGCGCGCCTACGAGTTGGAACTCGGCCCGGCGCATGACAGTGCCGGCGGCCTGCACAACGCGCTCTGCCGCGTCTTTCGCGCGGCCAGCGAGGCCGAGCGGCTTTCCGTGCTCAATGCCCACCCCGACCTTGCCGGAAAACTGGCGCAGGCCAAGCGGCTAACCGCGGAATCCTCCAGGGAACAGGCTTCGGCCGGGCTAGACGCGCTGACCGACAACGAGCGCGAGCTGTTCGCAAAGCTCAATGCCGCCTACGTCACCGGTTTCGGTTTCCCGTTCATCATTGCGGTGAAGGGCAAGACCAAGGAGGACATCCTGGCCGAGTTCGAAACGCGTATCGGCAACAGCCGCGATGTCGAATTCGAAACCGCCTGCAGACAGGTCGAGCGCATCGCGCTGCTTCGTCTCAAGGACATGCTTCCACAATAGGCTTTGGCTGCCGCGATGGGCCCTGGCTTCCGCAACAGGCTTGAATTTATGGATATGATGAAAATGGCCGAGCGAACCTATTATGCGCCGCAGGGCGGACATCCCGGCCAGAGTGAATTGCTGACCGGACGCGCCGTGTTCACACAGGCCTATGCCGTAATCCCCAAAGGCGTGATGCAGGACATCGTCACCAGCGCCTTGCCGTTCTGGGATGGGACACGGGTCTGGGTGCTGTCGCGGCCGCTGTCGGGTTTTGCCGAGACGTTTTCGCAATACATCGTCGAGCTCGCGCCCGGCGGCGGCAGCGACCGGCCAGAACCGGATGATGATGCCGAGGGCGCGATATTCGTGGTTGAAGGCGAGCTGAGCGTGTCGCTAGCCGGAAAGAAGCATGTGCTCAGGCCGGGCGGGTTCGCGTTTCTGCCGCCAGCGAGCGGGTGGACGGTGCGCAACGAAAGCGGCGCTGCCGTCCGCTTCCACTGGATCCGAAAGGCTTACGATGCGGTCGACGGCATCGAGCTGCCGCAAGCGTTCTTCGCCAACGAACAGGATATCGTACCGACGCCGATGCCAGGTACCGAAGGCCGCTGGGCAACAACGCGCTTCGTCGATCCTGAAGACATCCGCCACGACATGCATGTCACCATCGTGACGCTCGAGCCGGGCGCGGTCATTCCCTTCGCCGAGACGCATGTCATGGAGCACGGGCTTTATGTGCTGGAGGGCAAGGCGGTCTACCGTCTCAACCAGGACTGGGTCGAAGTCGAGGCCGGCGACTATATGTGGCTGCGCGCCTTCTGCCCGCAGGCTTGTTATGCCGGCGGGCCAGGCAAATTCCGCTACCTCCTCTACAAGGACGTGAACCGCCACGCCAAGCTCGGCGGTGTGGGCATCGAGGGTCGCGCGCGGTGATCCGCATCGTCGCGCGGCCGCTGACCCGCGAGAATTTCGCCGAATTCGGCGACGTCATCGATATGGGCGGCGACAACCATTATCCGATCAATGGCGGCAAGGCCGAGCGCTATCACGATCTCGCCACCGCTGAAGCACGAGGGCCGAATGCGCACGTGCTGATCTCGATGGTGCGTGGCACGCCCTATGAGCTGCCGTTGAAGCTTACCATGGTCGAGCGCCATCCGTTTGGCAGCCAGGCCTTCATTCCGCTGTCACCACGGCCGTTCCTGGTCATCGTCTGCCATGACGGCGAGGAAGGCCCGGGCGAGCCGCATGCGTTCATCACCGCGCCCGGGCAAGGCGTCAACTATCCGCGCAATTTGTGGCACGGCGTGCTGACGCCGATCGGCGAGCCCCAGGACTTCCTGGTCGTCGACCGGGGCGGCGACGGCTCCAACCTCGAAGAGTGCCACTTCTCGCACGCCTATGAGATTCATCTTCCCGATGGGAGCCGGTGATGGCTGACATTTCGCTGATCGACCGCCTGCTCGACGTCATCGAGCACGACATCGTGCCGAAGACCGCCGAAGGCGTCGCGCACGGCAACAAGCTGTTCGGCGCGGCGATCCTGCGCAAGGACGACTGCTCAGTGGTGCTTGCCGAAACCAATAACGAGACGGGAAACCCGCTCTGGCATGGCGAGGTGCATTGTCTCAAGCGTTTCTACGAACTGCCGAAGGCCGAGCGCGTCGACACCAAGGAAGCCATTTTTCTCGCCACGCACGAACCTTGCTCGCTCTGCCTGTCGGCGATCACCTGGACCGGCTTCGACAATTTCTACTATCTGTTCAGCCACGAGGATTCGCGCGACAGTTTCGCTATCCCGCACGATTTGAAGATCCTGAAAGAGGTCTTCACCCTCGATCCCGGCGGCTACAATGCCGAGAATGCCTATTGGAAGAGCTTTTCGATCCGCAGACTGGTACGATCGCTGTCGGGGCCTGAGCGCGAGCGGCTGGAGGCGCGGATCAGCGCCATCTCGGCAATCTACGACGAACTGTCCGGCGCTTACCAGGCGAGCAAGGCCGAAAACGACATCCCGTTGAATTGACGCGGATTGACCAGCCGAATTCGTTGGCTGGCCCACGACGACATCCTGCGGACTCCATCATCTGGCGCTCCTGGAGTCTGCCGGCATGAAAATCGTCACTGAATTCCCACGAAAGATCGTCGAATTTCCGGATATGGGGATCGTCATGCCGGACGGCTGCCGGCTGTCGGCGCGGGTGTGGATGCCGGCCGATGCCGCCGACGATCCGGTGCCGGCAATCCTCGAACATCTGCCCTATCGCAAGCGCGACGGCACGATCTATCGTGATCAGCTGACGCATCCCTATTTCGCAGGCCACGGCTACGCCTCGATCCGCGTCGACATGCGCGGCAACGGCGATTCCGAAGGGCTGATGGACGATGAATATTCCGAGCAGGAATTGCAGGACGCTTGCGACGTCATAGCCTGGGCGGCGGCGCAGCCCTGGTGCAACGGCAATGTCGGCATGATGGGCATTTCGTGGGGCGGCTTCAACTGCCTGCAGGTAGCAGCCAAGCAGCCGGCGGCGCTGAAGGCGGTTATCAGTCTCTGTTCGACAGTCGACCGCTACGCCGACGACATCCACTACAAGGGCGGCTGCCTGCTGATCGAGAATTTCGGCTGGGCTTCGACCATGCTGTCCTATTCGTCGCGGCCGCCGGATCCGTTGCTGGCCGGCGACAACAGATGGCGCGAGCTGTGGCTGACCCGGCTGGAGAACCAGCCCTTCCTGGCGCCGCTGTGGTTGAAGCACCAGCATCGCGACGCCTATTGGAAGCGCGGCTCGATCTGCGAGGGCTATTCCGCCATTCATGCCGCGGTGCTGTCGATCGGCGGCTGGCATGACGGTTATCGCAATACGATTTCCCATCTCGCCGCCAATATCGAGGCGCCGGTCAAGGGCATCGTCGGCCCGTGGATCCACAAATACCCGCATTACGCCGCGCCCGAACCGCGCATCGGCTTCCTGCAGGAGGCGTTGCGCTGGTGGGACCGCTGGCTGAAGGACCTCGACACCGGCGTAGAGGCCGACCCGGCCTACCGCACCTATGTGATGGACAGCGTGCGTCCGGCGCGCTGGCATCCCGAGCGGCCGGGCCGCTGGGTCGCTGAAACGGAATGGCCGTCACCCAACATCAAGACGCAAGAGGTTGAGCTTATCGCTGAAGGCAACCACGCTATCGTCACTTCGCCGCAAAGCTGCGGCCTTGCCGGTGGCGAATATTTCCCCTTCACCTTTGGACCGGAACTGCCGGGTGACCAGCGCACCGACGATGCGCTGTCGGTGTGCTTCGACCAGCCGGTGCTGACCGAAGCGGTCGACATCGTCGGTGCTCCCGAAGTTGTGGTCAGGGTCTCGTCGGACCGGCGCCAGGCGAACATCGCGGTTCGGCTGTGCGACGTCCATCCGGACGGAGCGTCGGAGTTGATCTCCTACGGCGTGCTCAACCTGACGCATCGCAACTCGCACGAATTTCCCGAAGCGCTGGTGCCCGGCGAAACCGTCAGCGCCCGGGTGGTCCTCGACCAATGCGCCTATCGCGTGCCGGCCGGTCACCGCTTGCGTGTGGCCATTTCCAACAGCTATTGGCCGATGATCTGGCCGTCGCCGGAGCCGGTCCGGCTGGAATTGTCGGCCGCGACATTGATGCTGCCGCTGCGCCCGCCGGCGACAGGCGACGAGGTCACCTTCCCCGCCCCCGAAGGCGCCACGCCCTGGGCAACCGAAACGGTCCGCGCCGCCAATTCCGAGCGTCATGTCGATCGCGACGAAAAGACCGGAATGATCACGCTTTCCATCGTCGACGATTTCGGTGAGGTGCGCGACCTGGAACACAGCCTTGCCAATGGCAGCATCGCGAGAGAGACGTGGGCGATCCATCCTGACGATCCGCTGTCAGCCTTGGGCAAGACGCATTGGACCCAGACGCTGTCGCGAAATGAATGGTCGGTGCGCACCGAAACCTTCGCCGAAATGCGCTCCGACGCGCAAAGCTTCATGGTTAGCGCCAGAATTGAAGCCTATGAAGGCGAGAAACTGGTCTTCGAGCGCGACTTCGAGGAGAATATCCCGCGGGTACTGCTTTGAGCACTTATAGCGATTGGTCCAATTGCGACGCACGATTTACGCCACGGCATGTCGCATTCGGTCTTGCTTACCCCTTTCCCTTACGGTCATTATTCTCCCGATTGAAATGAGAAAAAACGACCATAAGGTCGGACCAACAGAGTGAGGAACTCAACATGTCGAACGAACTGGAATATCTGAGCCGGCGCGTTGCGTCCGGCAAGCTGAGCCGTCGCGATTTTCTCGGCCGGGCGGCAGCGCTCGGCGTCACCGCAACCTTCGCCAATTCGCTGCTTTCCAGCGCTTCCCGCGCGGCGGGTCCGGTCAAGGGCGGCACGCTCAAGGCCGGCCTCGTCGGTGGCGAATCCACCAACAGCCTCGATCCGGCGCTGTTCATGACGCAGGTGCCGTTCGCCTTCGGCAAGATGTGGGGCGAACTGATCGTCGAGCTGTCTCCCGAAGGCAAGCTCGAGAACCGCATTGCCGAGGAGATCGGCTCGTCGGACGACGCCAAGACCTGGACGCTGAAGATCCGCGACGGCGTCGAGTTCCACAACGGCAAGAAAGTGACTGCAGAGGACGTGGCCGCCACCCTCGAACGCCATTCGGACGAGAAGTCGAAATCCGGCGCGCTCGGCTATATGAAAGGCATCGAGAGCATCAAGGCCAGCGGCAAGGAAGTGGTGTTGACGCTGAAGGAGCCGAATGCCGATCTTCCCTATCTGCTTAGCGACTATCACCTGATCATCCAGCCGAACGGCGGCAAGGACAAGGCCGATGCCGGCATCTCGGCGGGTCCTTACAAGGTCACCACCAACGAGCCCGGCGTGCGCCATGGCGGCGAGCGCTTCGCCAACTACTGGCAGGGCGACAAGATGGGCCATGCCGACCAGATCGAGATCATCGTCATCAACGACGCCACGGCGCGTACGGCGGCCCTGCAGGGCGGCCAGGTCCACATGATCAACCGCGTCGAGCCGAAGATCGTCGACCTGATCAAGCGTGTGCCCGGCGTCACCATCCGCAACCATTCGGGACCCGGCCACTACGTCTTCATCATGCACTGCAACACCGCGCCGTTCGACAACAACGATTTGCGCATGGCGCTGAAGCTGGCGATCGACCGCGAGGAGATGCTGAACAAGGTGCTGCGTGGCTATGGCTCGCTCGGCAACGACTTCCCGATCAATGCATCGTACCCGCTATTCACCGAGATCGAGCAGCGCAAATACGATCCCGACAAGGCCAAGTTCCACTACAAGAAGTCGGGCCATGACGGTGCCGTCCTGCTCCGGACGTCGGACGTCGCCTTCCCCGGTGCCGTCGATGCCGCACAGCTGTTCCAGCAAAGCGCGGCCAAGGCCGGCATCAAGCTGGAGATCAAGCGCGAACCGGGCGACGGCTACTGGTCGGAAGTCTGGAACAAGCAGCCCTTCTGCGCCTCCTACTGGGGCGGCCGGTCGACGCAGGACCAGATGTACTCGACTGCCTATCTGTCGACGGCCGACTGGAACGACACACGGTTCAAGCGTCCGGATTTCGACAAGATGGTGCTGGCGGCTCGCGCCGAGCTCGACGAGGCCAAGCGCAAGGCAATGTACCACGACATGGCTGTGATGGTGCGCGACGAGGGCGGCCTGATCCTGCCGATGTTCAATCAGTTCATCGACGCGACGGGCGCCAAGGTTGCCGGCTGGGTGGATGATCCGCATCAGGAGTTGATGAACGGATATGCTCTCGCGAAGTGCTGGCTCGAAGCCTGAGCCCGGCCTTGCGGATATGTCCTCACCCATCGTGAAACTGGTGGCCCAGCGCATTGCGCTGGGCATCATCCTTCTATTGGCCGTTTCGGTCCTGATCTTCGCCGGCACCCAGATCCTGCCCGGCGATGTTGCGCAAGCCATTCTCGGGCAGTCGGCGACACCGGAGTCGCTCGCCAATCTGCGCGAACAGCTCGGGCTCAACGATCCGGCTTACATCCGTTATTTTCGCTGGCTCGGCGGCATTCTGACCGGTGATCTCGGCACGGCTATGTCGAGCGGTCAGGATATCGCAACCTCTATCAAGGGAAGGCTGTGGAACACGCTGTTCCTCGCCTTCTGGGCGGCGGTCGTCGCGGTGCCGCTGGCGATCATCCTCGGGCTGATCGCGGTGCGCTACCGCAATGGCTGGGTCGACAAGCTGATCTCGGGACTGGCGCTGGCCTCGACGTCCTTCCCGGAATTCTTCGTCGGCTATGTGCTCGTCTTTTTCTTCGCGGTGCAACATCAATGGTTTCCCGCCATTTCCACCGTCTATGACGGAATGCCGTTCGGCGAGCGCATCCAGGCCATAGCACTGCCGGCGGCGGCGCTGACCTTGGTGGTGCTCGCCCATATGATGCGCATGACGCGCGCCGCGATCCTCAATGTCATGCAGTCGGCCTATGTCGAAACCGCCGAACTCAAGGGGCTTTCGGCCTTCGCCGTCATCCGCAGGCATGCCTTCCCCAATGCTATTGCGCCGATCATCAACGTCGTAATGCTCAACCTGGCCTATCTCATAGTCGGCGTCGTCGTTGTCGAGGTGATCTTCGTCTATCCGGGTATGGGCCAATATCTCGTCGACCACGTCACCAAGCGTGACGTGCCTGTGGTGCAGGCGGTCGGGCTGATCTTCGCCGCCGTCTACATCAGCCTGAACATCATCGCGGACATAGCGGCAATCGTCGCCAATCCGCGCCTTAGACATCCGAAATGAAGGGGTCGGGTATGCTCGTCATCAAACGCATCCCCATCCCGGCATTGATCGGCATCGTGCTGACGGCGCTGTTCGTTCTGGCGGCGATTTTTGCGCCGTGGATCGCGCCGCATGGCAATGCCGAGATCGTCAGCGACGTCCCTTGGGAACCGATGTCGGCGGCGCATTGGCTGGGCACCGACAATCTGGGCCGCGATCTGTTGTCGCGCATGATCTATGGCGCCCGCATCACCCTGTTCATCGCGGTGCTGGCGACCGCGCTATCGTTCTCGCTCGGCGCCATACTCGGCTTCTCGGCGGCGGTTTTCGGCGGCTGGTTCGACACGCTTCTGTCGCGTCTCGTCGATCTCCTGATGTCGATCCCGACGCTGATCATGGCCCTTGTCGTGCTTTCGGTGCTGCCATCCAATCTGGTGACGCTGATCCTGGTCATGGGCGTTCTGGATTCGACCCGCGTCTACCGCCTGTCGAGGGCGGTCGCCGTCGACATCAACGTCATGGATTACGTCGAGGCGGCCAAATTGCGCGGCGAAGGCAGCGGCTGGATCATCTTCCGCGAAATCCTGCCCAATGCGCTGTCGCCGCTGGTTTCGGAACTCGGCCTGCGCTTCATCTATGCCGTGCTGTTCCTGTCGACGCTGTCCTTCCTTGGGCTTGGCGTACAGCCGCCGGACGCCGATTGGGGCGGTATGGTCAAGGAAAACAAGGATGGTATCGTCTTCGGCATAGGCGCCGCCCTCATTCCGGCGGCGGCGATCGCAGCGCTGGCGATTTCCGTCAATCTCGTCGCCGACTGGGTGCTCAACCGCACGACAAGCCTGAAGGGAGGACGCGGGTAATGGCTGACAAGCAACCGAAGCCCGGGCAACCGAAGCCCGGGCAACCGAGGTCCGGCGTGCTGCTCGACATCCGCAATCTGCGCATCGAGGCCACGGTATATCCGCCGGGCGAGGCGCCGAAGAACATCGTGCTGGTGCACGATGTCTCGCTGACGCTCGAAAAGGGCAAGGTGCTCGGATTGATCGGCGAGTCCGGCGCCGGCAAATCGACCATCGGCCTGTCGTCGATGGGCTACGGCCGCGGCGGCGTGCGCATCACCGGCGGTGAGGTCATCCTCAATGGCCGCGACATCCTGAAGGGCGGCAACGAAGGGTTCCGCAAATTGCGCGGCCGCGAGGTCTGCTATGTCGCGCAATCGGCGGCAGCTGCCTTCAACCCGGCGCACAGGCTGATGGACCAGGTGGTCGAGGCAGCACTGCTGCACGGCACGGCGACGCGGGCCGAAGCCGAAAAGCGCGCCGTGGCGCTGTTCAAGAAGCTCAGCCTGCCGAACCCCGAAAGCATCGGCGAGCGCTTCCCCCACCAGGTGTCGGGCGGTCAGCTGCAGCGCGTGATGACGGCAATGGCGCTGTGCTCGGAGCCCGACCTGATCGTCTTCGACGAGCCGACCACGGCGCTCGACGTGACGACGCAGATCGACGTCTTGGCGGCGATCAAGGATGCCATCCGCGACACGCATGTCGCGGCGCTCTACATCACCCACGATCTTGCCGTCGTCGCCCAGGTATCGGACGAGATCATGGTGCTGCGCCACGGCCGGCTGGTCGAATGGGGCGGCACGCGCCAGATCATCAAGGAGCCGCGCCAGGAATACACCAACGCGCTGGTTTCAGTGCATGAGATCGAACATCAGGAGCAGAAGCCCGGCACGAGCCCGTTCCTGTCGGTCAAGAACATCACCGCCGCCTATGGCCGCAGCCACATCAAGGTGTTGAAGAACGTCTCGGTCGATATTTTCCCGGGCCAGACGCTGGCGGTGGTCGGCGAGTCCGGCTCCGGCAAATCGACGCTGGCGCGCGCCATCACCGGCCTCTTGCCGCCCGAACAAGGCACCGTCACCTTCGACGGGCGGCCGCTCGCCAACCGGCTTGCCGACCGGCCGAAAGAGGATCTGCGCCAATTGCAGATGATCTACCAGATGGCCGATGTGGCGATGAACCCGCGCCAGACGGTCGGCACCATCATCGGCCGGCCGCTGGAATTCTATTTTGGGATGCGCGGGCGCGAGCGCGACAAACGCGTCGCCGAACTGCTCGACAAGATTGAAATGGGCAAAGGCTATATCGACCGCTATCCGGCCGAGCTTTCGGGCGGCCAGAAGCAGCGCGTCTGCATCGCCCGCTCGCTCGCCGCCAAGCCGAAGCTGATCATCTGCGACGAGGTGACCTCGGCGCTCGACCCGCTGGTCGCCCATGGCATACTGGAGCTGCTGCTCGGGCTGCAGAAAGAGGAAAACGTCGCCTATCTGTTCATCACCCACGACCTGGCCACGGTCAAGTCGATCGCCGATTCAATCGCGGTGATGTATCGCGGCGAGGTGGTGCGCTACGGCGCCAAGAGCACCGTGCTGACGCCACCCTTCGATGCCTACACCGATCTTTTGCTGTCGTCGGTGCCCGAAATGGAGATCGGCTGGCTGGAAAAGGCGATCAAGGGACGGCGCATGGCCAGCGCGGGAAATTAGACACTCCCGTGGCGCTCAAGACAAAACTTTTGGTCATCATCCTCGACGGCGTGCCTTACCGGAACTGGCGGCGGCTGATGGGCAATCTCGAAGGCTGGGTGCAATCAGGCGAAGCCCGCGTATGGAAAATGCGCTCCGTCCTGCCGTCGACCTCGGCATCCTGCTACGCCTCGATCCACACCGGCGTGCCGCCCCAAGTGCACGGTATCCTGTCGAACGAGAACCGGTTTCGCGTCGAACAGCCTGATATTTTTTCCGAAGTCAGCAGGGCCGGCGGCAAGACGGGTGCGGTCACCCATTCCTACTGGTCCGAATTCTTCCGGGCCTATCCGTTCGACCTGGTCGAGGACATGGAGTTCGACGAGCCGGGCGGGCCGATCGGCCACGGCCGGTTCCACACCATGACCGGCTATAATGCCAGGAACCAGATGACGCCGAGCGACGTCGACCTGTTCGCTACCTTGACCATGCTGACCAGGCGCTACGGCATCGACTACGGCATCCTGCACAGCTGCACGCTGGACTCGATGGGCCACCGCTTCGGCCATGACTGCCATGAGATGGATCATGCCGTCTATGCAATGGACGCCATGCTCGCCGGCTTCCTGCCGCGCTGGCGGGAGGCCGGCTACGAGGTGATCGTCACCGCCGATCATGGCCAGACCGATCGCGGCCATCATGGCGGCCACGACGAGGAGATGCAGGATTTCGCACTTTACTACTTCGGATCCGGCGAGGGTCCGGAAGCCAAGACGCTGCTCGATCAGCTGCAGCTCGCGCCAACGGTGCTTGCGCGCCTCGGCGTGCCGGTGCCGGCGACGATGAAGGCAAAGCCATTTCTCGACTGATTGGTGCCTGGCCTGCTTTGCTTGCGGAGAACATAAAGCCGGTCGAAATGCGCGACGCCAAATGGAGGCCAGATACAGGAGTCAAAGTTCGAGACAGACCTTGCCAAAATGCTTTTGGGACTCGTAGTGCTTGAAGGCATTGGCGATCTCCTGCAGGGGAAAACCGCGGTCGATCGCAGGCTTCAAACGGTTGGCCTCTATGGCACGGATCATGTCGTTCTGGTCTGCCCTGCTGCCAATCGAGATTCCGCTGATCCTGATCTGATTGGAAAACAGGGCCGGGATCGAAACTTGCCCGGCAAAACCAGTCAAGACACCGATCAGTGCGATGTGGCCGCCCATCCTGCAAGCTGTTATCGACTGCGCCAATGTGCCGGGCCCGCCAACCTCGATCACATGATCGACGCCGCGTCCGTCCGTCAATGCCCTTGCCTTCTGGCCCCAATCCGGCACCGCCTTGTAATTGACGACAATGTCGGCTCCAAATCGCTTTAACTTTTCCAGCTTCTCCTCCGATGAGGAGGTGGCAATAACCCGAGCGCCTGCAATTTTTGCGAATTGCAGCGCGAACAGCGATACACTTCCCGTGCCAAGGACCAGCACCGTATCACCAGGCTTCACCTGGCCGCACACCATCAGGGCTTTCCAGGCGGTGACGCCGGCACAAGTAAGCGTTGCCGCCTCCACATGCGTGAAGTCTGCCGGTGCCCTTGTGAAGGCATGCCAGGGCATGCACACATACTCGCGGGCATAGCCGTCAACATCATCTCCCAATTCGCCCTTCTTATTGGCTGGCGTCGGTTCGCCTGTCAGCCAATGGGGCCAATAGGTGCTGACGACGGCATCTCCGACCTTGAATTCTTGGACATCGTCTGAGACCGCAACCACCTCTCCGGCGCCATCGGATAGCGGGATACGGCCATCGGCGCACGGTTTCTTTCCCAGCGCCACCATACTGTCGTGGAAATTCAACGAACACGCTCGTATCCTGACAAGCAACTCACCCGGCCCTGGTTCTGGGCAATCTTCCTCGACCAGCTTGAGATTTTCCAAGCCTCCCGGCGCTTTCAGCCTAATCAATCTCATGGAAAGCTCCTTCCGACCGCGCAAGGCTTCATGCGCCCACCACTCGCGTGGACGCTTGACCGCGTCGAACACCGCCATGGGCGACTGATCCACGAGAATCGCGGCCGCAAAGCTGTTGTTGGTCATAACATTTCGTTTCTTCAGGCTGGATTGCCATTTGCGATCGGGACCTTAGTCGCCCGGCAGCGGACTGTTGAGTTACAAAACTGTCGGGAATCCCTGCACGGCGATGGCGTCCAATTACGCCTCGCCCGAGGCTGAACGACTGCACCTTACCCGATGGTTATGAGCCGCCTTGTGGCCGCCGTCATTGCGAGCCTGACGGCCGAGACAGTATCGCTAAAAAGGGGGAGAACGGTACACTCTGGCAACCTCTCCGCTCTTCGGTTAGCCTCCGCAAATATCCGGCGGAGGCGGTGAACCCTTTTTGGGCCGATCAGCGACAGATGCCCGAAGTGGAGATCGGCGGGCTGGAGAAGGCGATCAAGGGACGGCGGATGGCAAGCGCGGGAAATTGAGCACCTAGGGATTCCCTCGCGTCACGGGAAATGCCGAGGATCGGTGCGCGGATCACGTGCGAGAACGGGTACTTTCGGGAGGTCACGTCGCGGCGAGCTTTGCGAGCCGGCGATAATCGCAATCCACCAGATTGGGGAGGCGCTGAAGTTCCTCGACGTCAAACCACCGGATCTCGGTGTGTTCCTCGCAAATGTTGCTTGGATCCCCGCCTTCCCAGCCGATGACCTTGAAAACGTGGTGCAACGCCTTCCCATAGAGCTCGGGATGGCGCTCTCCAATGCACCGCATCCAACCGAAATCTGTTGGCGTCACTCCAATTTCTTCCTGAATCTCGCGAACGAGTGCCTCTTCCAGCGTCTCTCCGGCTTCAACGCGGCCGCCGATCGTGTCCCAATGCCCAGGCCACGCGCTCTTCCAGGCAGCGCGAAGACCCATCAAGACCTTCCGGTCGTGGTTCACCAGCAATGCACCGACCGCAACTGTGGGATTCCTGATCATTTGCGGAGCGTATTCGCTGCAGCGATGTTTGCAAAGGCGGCGTCTTCCCTCCCCCGCAGGGAGAAGGAGAAAGCGCACCTCTGGCAACCTCTCCGCTCTTCGGCTAGCCTCCGCAAATATCCGGCGGAGGCGGTGAACCTTTTTGGGCCGATCAGCGACAGAGCAGGCAGGAGCCAGGCGGCTCGACCGGCGATGACGGCCGCGGAGACCGATCGCGCGCTCGTCGAGCGGGTCGCGAAGGGCGACCGTGCCGCCGTGCGGCTCCTGTTCATGCGCCACCACGCGCGAGTCTACCGCTTCGTGGCACGCCAGACGGGATCGGAACTGATGGCCGACGATATCGCGAACGAGGTGTTCCTCGAACTCTGGCGGCAGGCGCCGGCCTTCGAGGGGCACTCGGAGGTCTCGACATGGCTGCTCGGCATTGCCCGCTTCAAGGCGCTGTCCCTGCTGCGCAAGAAGAAGGAAGACTGGATCGACGACGATGACGCGGCCCAGGTCGCCGACGGTGCCGACACGCCGGAAGTCGTGACGATGAAGGAAGACAAGGCCGCTGCCTTGCGACGCTTCATCGATGCCATGCCGGAAGAGCATCGCACGGTGATCGACCTTGCCTATTATCACGGGCAATCGGTGAGCGAGATCGGCGAGGTGCTCGGTATTCCGGTCGCCACGGTCAAGACCAGGATGTTCTACGCCCGCAAGAAACTCGGCGAAGCTCTCAAGGCCGCCGGTTACGACAGGGGGTGGCCATGAGCGCCGCTGAAAAAATGTCACGCCGCGACGAAATGGAAATGCTGCTGCCGTTTTATCTGAACGGCTCGCTGGAAGGCGCCGAGCTGGAAGCCATCGAGGAATGGCTGGAGAGCGATCCGGCGGCGATGGCCGCGCTTGGCGAGGCCGAGGCCGAATTCTCCGGCACTGCTGCCGCAAACGAGGCAATCCGCCCGCCGGCCGATGCGCTCAGCCGCTTTGCCAAGGCGCTCGACGCCGAGGCCGGCCCGGCCCGCGCGCCGGCGGCGTCGCCCTGGTTGGCGCAGGCCTGGAGCCGCTTCATGGCGGTGCCGGCCGGCGTCGCCTGGGCCGCGGCCGCGGTGCTGCTGGCCCTGGTCGTCGCGCAATCCTTTGTCCAGACCGGCAGCAGAGGTGGCGACTTCAAGATTGCCGGATCGGCAGACGATCTGGCCAAAATGCCGTTTGCACTGGTGAAGTTCAAACCGGATGCGAAGCTGTCCGATATCGTCGCTTTTCTCGACCAGAACCAGTTGAAGATCGCCGGCGGGCCGACCGCCGACGGTGTCTTCCGCCTCGGCGTTCCGGCCAAGACCGCCGCCGACTATCAGAAGCTGCTTGGCCTTATTGCCGCCCAGCCTTTCACCGAAGCTGCCCTGGAGGGAAGGAAACCGGCTGATGGCGGCTAAGGCGGTCATTCGATTGACGGCGGCGATGACAATCTTCGCCACGTCCGCGATGGCGCAGACCAACGACCCGAACCTCACCCAGGCGGAGATCGACTGCCTGAACCGGGCAAGTGCCGCCGGCACCGACTGCGCCAAGGACAGCGACGACGGGAAGGATAGCGGCGGCAAAACGCCGGCTAAGGCTTCAACGGTGAGTGCCGTGTTTCTTCCCGCGCTGATCGTCGACTTGTTCCCCAATCCTGCCGCAGTCACCGAGGCGCCGATACCTCCCGGCAATACTGCGGCCCCGCCGACCGCTCCGCCTTCGGGCCTGCCGGCAATACCGGCGGCCGCGCCGGGCGGTCCGGTCGTAGCACCCACCGATCTTGTCGCAACCGAGCCGCCGCGCGCCGTGATCGGCGATTTCGTGCCCGACGAGGTGCTGGTCACGGTCAATGGCGATGCCGGCGCGGTCCAGCAGATCGCCGCCTCGTTCGGCCTCGAAATACGCTCGCAGCGGCAGTCGCGGCTGCTCGGCAATACGCTGGTGCGCTTCGGCATTCCCGATGGCCGCCCAGTCGGCGTCGTGCTGGCGCAGCTTGCCGCCGACGGCCGCACTTTGCGGCGTGAGGCCAACCACGTCTATTCGCTGCAGCAGGCGGCCAGCATCGTCAATTATGCGTTCGAGCGCATCGCGCTCGACGCCAAGGAAGCCAGCGGCGAGAATGTCCGCGTCGGCGTCATCGACACCGGCATCGACGACAGCAATCCCGCGCTCTCCGGTGTCATCGCCGAGCAGTTCGATGCCATGCCCGACGTGCCGATCAAGGCGCGCGACCACGGTACTTCGGTCGATGGACTGATCGCCGGCACCGGCGCGTTCAAAGGCATGGCGCCGGGCGCCAGGATCTATCACGCCCGCGCCTTCGAGGGCGGCAAGTCGACCATGGACGTCATCCTTTCGGCGCTCGACTGGGCGGCGGAGCAGGATGTCCGTATCATCAATATGAGCTTCGTCGGCCCGAAGAACGACCTGCTCGGCATCGCCTGCCGCAATGCTCGCGCGCTTGGCATCGTGCTGGTCGCGGCCGCCGGCAATAACGGGCCGAAGGCGCCCTATGGTTATCCGGCCGCCTTCGACGGCGTGATCGCGGTGACGGCCACCGATGCCAAGGACGGGCTGATGCCGCAGGCCAATCGCGGCGCCTACGTCTTCATCTCCGCTCCCGGTGTCGAGATGGTGGCGCCAAGCGGCGCCGGCTCGGATGTGGTGACCGGGACGTCCTTTGCAGCGGCGATCGTGACCGGCGCGGTCGCCAACCTGTTGCATGCCGCGCCCGACCGTTCGGCCGACTGGGTCGAGAAAGCACTGGCCGCCACGGCAAAGGATCTCGGCCCCAAGGGGCGGGACAATGATTTCGGCTTTGGGCTTCTGAACACCAAGGCGGCCGAGGCGGCCAAGGACTAACTCTCGTGTTTGAACCGAGCCGTCTCATAACGCTGTCGCGAAACTTGTCTCACACCGTGCTATAATGACCAAGCCAACCTGCACTACGCCGCCGTAGGGAAAATGCTTCACCGCTGCGGGCGCACAGAATGTAGACCTGTGGTCGCCAGCCCGGATCAGAAATAAAAACGACAGGGAGGATGACGTGTCCCTCGACGCCAGTGGCTTCGATCAAGCAGTTGAAGAATACCACCTGGCTCTGGATGAGTTCATGAAAGGAAACCCCGCGCCAGCAAAGAAGCTCTTTTCCCAACGAGACGATGTAACACTGGGCAATCCCTTTGGCCCTTTCGCGCATGGATGGAAGCAGGTCGTTGAGACGATGGAGCAAGCGGCATCGAACTACAGGGACGGCGACGCTACCGGCTTCGAGAACATAGCGAAGTGTGTGACGTCTGAGCTGGCATACATCGTCGAAGTGGAGCGGCTCAGGTCCAAGGTTGGCGGTCGGAGCGATGTCACGCCTCTTGCGTTACGCGCGACGAGCGTCTTTCGCCCAGAAGATGGTCTGTGGAAGATTGTGCATCGTCATGCCGATCCGATAACGACGGCTCAGCCGGCCGATTCGGTACTCCGCCGATAGCGGTTGTGGTATTGGGGAAGCGATCGATCTCCTTTGCTGCTGCAGCGCGGCTATTCTTCAGTCCGTTTTCTGCTAAGGGTTGGCCAGCGTCATCGGGCTCGCAGGGTCGGACGGCCGCTCTGGGTCGAACTCGGTCGCCGGGAGTGATCGAGTTTTGACCTTTACATCGGCGCGCCGGCCCTGGATGCCCTGACCACTGGTCGAACGGCCAGACCTCGCCGCGCGCGGCCTGCTCCGGCCAGAGATTCGCGACGCCAGCCGTTCGGCAATGCGCGCCGGCCAGGCGGATCGACTACGACGGCTCAAGTCGCGTTTTGCCGAGGACGCGCCAGAAAATAGAATGCGGCGATGTGCGTTATCATCAGCAGCGGTACGTAGATGATCGGGATCGCGTAGGTTGCGCCCAGTTCCCCCGCGCGGGCAGGAAGGCCGATCTGAATGGCGTGGTAATAGTCGACGATGAGGTCGACCGTCCCGACGACGTTGAAGGCGACGACCAACGGCCAGAAGAGCGGGCGTATCCTCACCGTGAGCAGCGCCAGCATGGCCAGCACGCCAGTCGCGAAATCGCCGTAGGCGGCAAACACGGCGAAATCGGCGGGCAGATTGGGGCTTACGACGCCCGGAACGATGAAGACGAGCCCGAAGAAGCGGAAGCTGTGCAGCGTAGCGATAGCACGTTGCGCTGCGACCCGGTCCATCGACCTGAGCCACGGCAAACCGTATGCGCCGAAGCAAAGCAGCCACGCGACATAGCCGAGAACAAGATGGGTTTGGAACACTATTTCCGTGGACATTTGGCCTTCTCTCAACAGTTGATTCACGCGGCTTTAAGCCCGCTACCGCAATTCGACTATCCGGTGTAATCACAACAACCTATGAAGCAGAACTACACAGTCCGACATGGTGCGCTGGAGGGCGTCGAGGCGTTCCTGGCCGTCGCCAGGCGCCGCAACTTCCGCCGTGCTGCCGCCGATCTCGGCGTGACGCCGTCCGCTGTGAGCCAAGCGGTGCGCGCGCTGGAAGCTCGCCTGGGTACGGCGCTGTTCGTCCGCACGACGCGGAGCGTCGGTTTAACCGAGCCTGGCCAGCGGTTCCTCGACCGTGCCGGCCCGGCATTCGAAGAGCTCGTCGCGGCCGGCGAGGCTGCCCGCGATATCGGCCAACGGCCGACCGGTCTGCTGCGTCTGTCTGTGCCCCGCGCCATCGTGCCATTGATGTTGGAGCCGGTGCTCGCGTCGTTCTGCCAAGCCTATCCTGAGATCGAACTGGAGATCGCCGTGAGCGACCAGATGGTTGATCTGGCGACCGGCGGGTTCGATGCCGGCATCCGCCTCGGCCAGTTCATCGCCGCCGACATGGTCGCGGTGCGGCTGACTCCGCCGTTCTCGTTCGTGGTCGTCGGCAGCCCTGATTATCTCGAGCGCCACGGCCGTCCCGAGCGTGTCGAGGACTTGCGCCGCCACGCCTGCTTACGCTTGCGCCGCTCGAATGGCGCGATCGCGCCCTGGTCCTTCGTCGACGGCAATGGCGCGATCGAAGCGATCGTCTCAGGCCCGCTGATCGCGCACGACTATTCGACATTGGTCGGGGCTGCGACGCGGGGCGTTGGGCTGGCGCAGACACCACGACCACTCGCCGAAGGTCTGATAGAAGAAGGAAAACTCAAGTCGGTGCTGGACAGCATCGCCACGACGACGCCGGGTGTCTTCCTCTATCATCCAGGCAAGCGCCAAGTCCTGCCGAAGCTGCGCGCCTTCATCGATCACCTCAAATCTGCGGCCTGACACCAGGACGCACTCGCTGGTGCTGGCCAACAGCCGCCAAGAGTCGACCTCGGCCGTTCAGAGTGATTGCCTCTAGGCCGGTGCGCCGGCGACCGATCCCCTGACCACCAGGTCGACCGGCCAGACCTCGCCGCGAGCCCCCTCCTCCAGGCCGGAAATCCGCGCCGCCAGCCGTTCGGCGATGCGCGCGCCGGCCAGGCGGATCGACGAACGCGTCGTCGACAGCGGCACCGAAAAATTCTCCGGCTTCAGCCAGGGAAAGACGTCGTCATGGGCGATCAGCGACAGGTCGCCCGGAATGGTCAGGCCGAGATCGCGCACCGCGCGCACCACGCCGAGCGCCATGATCAGGCTGGAGCAGGCGATCGCCGTCGGCGCGTCGCTTTGTTCCAGCAAGCGCCGGGCAGCGCGGTAGCCATTCTCCTCGGTCATGGTGAGGGAACAGACATGCTGATCACCAAGCACCAGGCCGCTTGCCGCTAGCGCGCGCCGAACGCCGCGCTCGCGGTGGATGGCGAAGGTCTCGCGATCGTCGCCATTGATCAGCGCCAGACGCCTGTGACCGAGCTGGACGAGAAGCCGCGCCGCCTCGTGGAAGGCGCCCTCATTGTCGATGTCGGTGAAGGGATAGTGGAAATCGAAGCCTTCGCTGCGGCCATGGACGATGAAAGGAATGCCGAGCGTATTGACCAGCGCCACCCGGCGGTCGGCCGGCCTCGGCGACGAGATATAGACCGCGTCGACCTGCCGGTTGGCGACAATACGGCGGTAGGTCGTCTCCTGGTCGTCGGCATCGGCCGGTGACAGCACCAGGTCGAGCTCGTGCGAACGCGCATAGTCGCCGAGGCCGGACAGGAACTCGACGAAATGCGGGTCGATGTCGACGGTCGTCCCCGTCGGCAGCACATAGCCGATCATGCCGGTCTTGCCGGTCGCCAGCCGGCGCGCGCTCGGATTGGGGCGATAGCCGTGACGCTTGGCGGCATCGACCACCCGCCGGCGCGTTTCCTCGTTGACTTCCGGGTAGCCGTTCAATGCGCGGCTGACCGTGGTCTGCGAAAGCGCCAGCATGTGGGAGAGCTGCTTGAGGTTCACCGGAGGCCTCCAAAACCTCAAAGCGCTTTTAATCTGAATCGAGCTGGCCGCTACGAACCGCCTTGCCGAGCGCAATGACCATACGCACGGTTCAGACCGGTTTGAAGCCGAATTTGCTGCTGCACCGCCAGAAAACTGTGCTGCAGCGCACTTTCGCTGGCACTCGGCCGCAGAAATCAAATCGATTAGCGTGGCTTTCTCTTGACTCCGGATCAATTCAGTGGCGTGATCAAAATCACCAAAGCGCTTTGGAAGACTCTACGAAAGGTTGCAGTTCCTTTCCGACTGAGTCACAGTCCTGCAGCGCCGCCGGACGGAATGGAGGTTTCGTTCGGTGTTTGTCACCACTGGGAGGGAATACCGATGAAGAAAATGCTTCTGCTGGGCGCTGCGTTTGCCACGCTCGCCCTGGCCATGCCGGCGCAAGCCGAACTGAAGTTCAAGCCGGGCGAAGATCCCCGTTTCAACTGGGCCAACTACGAGGAGCTCAAGAAGGTCGACCTCAAGGGCGAGACGCTGACGATCTTCGGACCGTGGCGCGGCGAGGACGAAGGGCTTGTCCGCACCGTTCTCGATTATTTCTCCGAAGCCACCGGCGCCGAGATCAAGTACTCCTCGTCGGAGAATTACGAGCAGCAGATCGTCATCGACACGCAGGCCGGCAGCCCGCCCAACATCGCCGTGCTGCCGCAGCCGGGTCTGATCCAGGATCTGGCATCGAAGGGGCTTTTGACGCCGCTCGGCGACGACACCGCCACCTGGGTCAAGGACAATTACGGCGCCGGCCAATCCTGGGTCGACCTCGGCACCTTCAAGGACAAGGACGGCAAGCCCGGTTTCTTCGCGTTCCCCTACAAGGCCGACGTGAAATCGCTAGTCTGGTACTCGCCGGATAATTTCGAGGAAGCCGGCTACAAGGTGCCGAAGACGCAGGAAGAGCTTGCCGAGCTCGAAAAGAAGATCATCGCCGACGGCGGCACGCCATGGTGCATCGGGCTTGGTTCGGGCGGCGCCACCGGCTGGCCTGCGACCGACTGGGTCGAAGACATCATGCTGCGCACCCAGACGCCCGAGACCTACGACAAATGGGTGAAGAACGAAATTCCGTTCAACGATCCGGCCGTGGTCAACGCCATCGACATTTTCGGCCAGATCGCGACCGACGACAAAATGGTCGAGGGCGGTGCAAAGGCGGTTGCGGCGACCGATTTCCGCGACAGCCCGAAGGGCCTCTTCTCGGTGCCGCCAAAATGCTATCTGCACCACCAGGCATCATTCATCCCGACCTTCTTCCCGCAAGGCACCAAGATCGGCGAGGATGCCGACTTCTTCTATTACCCGCCCTACGCCTCCAAGCCCGATCTCGGCACTCCGGTGCTGGGCGCCGGCACGCTCGCCATGATCACCAAGGATAGCAAGAGTGCCCGCGCGTTCATCGAATTCCTGAAGCTGCCGCTCGCTCATGAGATCTGGATGGCGCAGGGTGGCTTCGTGACGCCGTTCAAGTCGGTCAACAAGGACGCCTATGCCAGCGACGCGCTGAAGAAGCAGGGCGAAATCCTGGCCAACGCCTCGACCTTCCGCTTCGATGGGTCCGACCTGATGCCGGGCAAGATCGGCGCCGGCGCCTTCTGGACCGGCATGATCGACCTGGTCGGCGGCAAGTCCGCCCAGGACGTCGCCACCGATATCCAGAAAAGCTGGGACGCGATCAAGTAAGCGGCCGGCTTGCGTTCCCAATGTGATGCGGTCCGGGCCTCAAACGGCCCGGACCTTATCCGGTGCTTGGCGTCGCGTCGATTGTCGTGAGCACAACGCATTCCGGCATGATGCGCGCCCAGTGACCTGCTTTTCGGCTGGTCGCGCTCCAGACAACTGAATCGGCGCATGATCCCGTCGCCAAAGCCATTCTCGACTGGCGGATCCGTGCGCAGGGGGAGGGACCCATGGCGGCTCAGATTTTTTCGGCGATATTCGTCATCATCATCGGCGTGGGCGGCTGCGTCGCCTATTTCTGGGGCGCCAACAAGGCACTCGATACGATCTTTCCGGCACGCGGCGTTTCCGGCAAGGCGGCGATTAACAATCTGCGGCGGCAGGGGGTGATCCGGCCGTGGCTGTTCGTCGGGCCGGCGATGATCATCCTCACCATCTACCTGATCTACCCGGTGGTGGAGACGCTGAGGCTGTCGTTCCTCGATCGCGGCGGCGGCCATTTCGTCGGCTTGGCCAACTATCACTGGGCGTTCGGCGACCGCGAGTTCCGCAACTCGATCCTCAACAACATCATCTGGCTGGCAGTGGTGCCGGCCGCCTGCACCTTCCTCGGGCTGATCATCGCCGTGCTCACCGACAAGATCTGGTGGGGCACCATCGCCAAGAGCCTGATCTTCCTGCCGCTGGCCATCTCCTTCGTCGGCGCCAGCGTCATCTGGAAATTCATCTACGAGTATCGCGGCGACGGCCAGACGCAGATCGGTCTGCTCAACGCCATCATCCAGTATTTCGGCGGCCAGCCGCAGGTCTGGATATCGCTGCCGTTCTGGAACAACTTCTTCCTGATGGTCATCCTGATCTGGATCCAGACCGGCTTTGCCATGGTCATCCTGTCGTCGGCCTTGCGCGGCATTCCGGAAGAGACGCTGGAAGCCGCCGTCATCGACGGCGCCAATCCTTTCCAGATCTTCTGGAAGATCATGGTGCCGCAGATCTGGGGCACCATCGCCGTAGTCTGGACCACCATCACCATCCTGGTGCTGAAGGTTTTCGACATCGTGCTGACCATGACCAACGGCCAGTGGAACAGCCAGGTGCTGGCCAATCTGATGTTCGACTGGATGTTCCGCGGCGGCGGCGATTTCGGCCGCGGCGCCACCATCGCCATCATCATCATGATCGCGGTCATTCCGATCATGGTCTGGAACATCCGCCAGGCGAACAAAGAGACGGAGGGACATTGAGATGGCCGTGGCGACCGGAAAGTCCTTTGTCAGCCGTTTCGGCGTCCATATCGCCGTCTTCATCTTCGTTGCGATCTGGACGATCCCGACGCTCGGCATCCTGGTCTCGTCGCTGCGCGACAAGGACCAGATCATCGCTTCGGGCTGGTGGAACTCGTTCACCAGTTCCAGCCAGACGGAAGCCGGACGGCTGCCGCCCGCTTCGGCGCAGGTCGAGAAGGACGGCAAGTTCGTCCTGCAAGGCAATATCTTCGGCGACGGTCCTGCCCGCAACATCAGCGCCTTCGGCGTCAAGTCGGCCGCACCGACGCAATATCCCGCCGGCACGACAGCCGATCTCGGCGACGGCGTGACCCTGCAGCTCAATGCCGACGGCAGTTTCGTCATGACCTCGCCGAAGGCTTTCGAAAGCGAACGCGGCCAGCGCGTCTATTACGCCTCGTCGGCGCCGCCGAAATTCACCACCGACAACTACGACACGGTGCTGTTTTCGGAAGGCATCGGCCGCTCCTTCATGAATTCGCTGACCGTCACCATTCCGGCGACCGTGATCCCGATCCTGATCGCCGCGTTCGCCGCCTACGCTTTGGCGTGGATGCGCTTTCCCGGCCGGGCGCTGCTCATCGCCGTCATCATCGGCCTCCTGGTCGTGCCGCTGCAGATGTCGCTGATCCCGCTGTTGAAGCTCTATAACGGCGTCGGCAGTTTCTTCGGCGTGCCGTCGAAAACCTATCTCGGCATCTGGCTGGCACATACCGGCTTCGGCCTGCCCTTCGCCATCTATCTGTTGAGGAGTTATATTGCCGGCCTGCCACGCGAGATCATGGAATCGGCGCGCATCGACGGCGCCAGCGATTTCGAGATCTTCGTCAAGATCGTGCTGCCATTGTCGTTCCCGGTGCTGGCCTCGTTCGCCATCTTCCAGTTTCTCTGGGTGTGGAACGATCTGCTGGTGGCGATGGTTTTCCTCGGTACCGAGGGCGACCAGATCGTGCTGACCGCCAAGCTCAATGCGTTGCTCGGTTCGCGCGGCGGCGACTGGGAGATCCTGACGACATCGGCCTTCGTCACCATCATCGTGCCGCTGATCGTGTTCTTCTCGCTGCAGCGCTATTTCGTCCGCGGGCTGCTTGCCGGCTCGGTGAAAGGAGGTTGAAATCATGCAATCCGCTTTGAAGGCGACCCCGAAGCCCGATCTCGCGATCGATCGCGACTGGTGGCGAGGTGCCGTGATCTACCAGATCTATCCGCGCAGCTATCAGGATTCGAACAGCGACGGCATCGGCGACCTCAGGGGCATCATCGGCCGGCTGCCCTACATCGCCTCGCTCGGTGCCGACGCCATCTGGATCTCGCCATTTTTCAAATCGCCGATGAAGGATTTCGGCTACGACGTGTCGGATTATTGCGACGTCGATCCGATGTTCGGCACGCTGGCCGACTTCGACGCGCTGACCGCAGAGGCGCACCGGCTTGGCCTCAAGGTGATGATCGACGAGGTGCTCTCGCACACCGCCGACATCCATCCATGGTTCAAGGAAAGCCGTTCGAGCCGCAGCAATCCAAAAGCCGACTGGTATGTCTGGGCGGATGCCAAGCCGGACGGCACGCCGCCCAACAACTGGCTGTCGATCTTCGGCGGCTCGGCCTGGCAGTGGGACACCAGCCGCCAGCAATATTACCTGCATAATTTCCTGGCCGAGCAGCCCGACCTCAACTTCCACAGCCGCGCGGTCCAGGACGCGCTGCTCGATGTCACCCGCTTCTGGCTGGAGCGCGGCGTCGATGGCTTTCGCCTCGATACCATCAATTTCTACTTCCACAGCCAAGGCCTGGAAGACAATCCGCCGCTGCCGCCCGAGCAGCGCAACGACCAGACGGCGCCGGCCGTCAACCCCTACAACTACCAGGACCATCTCTACGACAAGAGCCGGCCTGAAAACCTCGGCTTCCTCGAACGCTTCCGCGCCCTGCTCGACGAATATCCGGCGACGGCCGCGGTTGGCGAAGTCGGCGATTCGCAGCGTGGGCTGGAAGTGGTGGCGGCCTATACGGCAGGCGGCAAACGCGTGCATATGTGCTACTCCTTCGACTTCCTGGCGCCGGAGAAGATCAGCGCGGCAAAGGTGCGCTCGGTGCTGGAAACCTTCGGCAAGGTGGCCAGCGACGGTTGGTCGTGCTGGGCCTTCTCCAACCATGACGTGATGCGCCCTGCCTCGCGCTGGGCTGCCGGCGAGCCCGACCCGACCGCCTACCTCAAGGTCATCTCGGCGCTGCTGATGTCGTTGCGCGGCTCGGTCTGCATCTATCAGGGCGAGGAGCTCGGGCTTAGCGAGGCCGAGCTCAGCTTCGAGGATCTGCAGGACCCATACGGCATCCGCTTCTGGCCGGAATTCAAGGGCCGCGATGGCTGCCGCACGCCGATGGTTTGGGACGGCGCTGCCCGCAATGGCGGCTTCTCGACGGCAAAGCCCTGGCTGCCGGTGCCCAGCAAGCATCTTGCGCAAGCGGTCAATGTGCAGCAGGGCGACGACGGCTCGCTGCTCGAGCACTATCGGCGCTTCCTGGCTTTCCGCCGCGCCCATCCGGCGCTGGCCAAGGGCGATATCGAGTTCATCGAAAGCGAGGGCGACACCGTCGCCTTCACGCGCCGCGAAGGCAACGAGCAGATCGTCTGCGCCTTCAATCTCGGAGCAAAGCCGGCCGAGGTCGATCTCGGCGGCCGCTCACTGCAGCCCTTGCCGGGACACGGGTTTTCGGGACAGACTGGCGCCGGCACTATCCGCCTCGGCGGCTACGGCGCCTGGTTCGGGCGTATCGACTGAATTCAAGGAAGAACTGGAGGGTACCATGGCCGATGTCACGCTAAGGCAAGTGAAGAAATCATACGGCAATCTCAACATTCTGCACGGCGTCGACCTCGACATAAAGTCGGGCGAATTCATCGTCTTCGTCGGTCCGTCTGGTTGCGGCAAGTCGACCTTGCTGCGCTGCATCGCCGGGCTGGAGGAGATCACCTCAGGCGAGCTCAAGATAGACGGCGAAATCGTCAACGACGTGCCGCCGTCGAAGCGCGGCATCGCCATGGTGTTCCAGTCCTATGCGCTCTATCCGCACATGACCGTCTACGACAACATGGCGTTCTCGATGAAGATCGGCAAGGAAAGCAAGGCCGAGATCGACAAGCGGGTGCGCCAGGCGGCCGAGATCCTGCAGCTGACCAAATATCTCGACCGTCTGCCCAAGGCGATGTCGGGCGGCCAGCGCCAGCGCGTCGCTATCGGCCGCGCCATCGTGCGCAATCCCAAGGTCTTCCTGTTCGACGAGCCGCTGTCCAACCTCGACGCGGCGCTGCGCGTCGCTACCCGCATCGAGATCGCCAAGCTCAAGGAATCGATGCCGGCCACAACGATGATCTACGTCACCCACGACCAGGTCGAGGCGATGACGCTGGCCGACCGCATCGTGGTTCTGAAGGAAGGCCATATCGAACAGGTCGGCACGCCGATGGAGCTCTACAAGCGGCCCGGCAATCTGTTCGTCGCCCAGTTCATCGGCTCGCCGGCGATGAACATCCTGCCGGCAACGATCGACAAGACCGGCAACCCGACGCTCGTCAGCCATGTCGGCGGCCGCAAGGCAACGGTGCCGATCGCAACGCCTGCCTCGGCGAAAGGCGCTGCGGTGAGCTTCGGGGTGCGGCCGGAGGATCTGATGATTGCCACCGGCGCCGACTATTTGTTCGAAGGGACGGTCGATTATGTCGAGCAGCTCGGCGAGGTCCAACTCGTCTATGTCGACATCGGCCGCGCCGACCTGCCGCTGGTGACCAAGCTGCCGGGCAATGTCGAGGTCAAGCGCGGAGCGACGCTGCGGCTGACGGCGGACGCAGGCGACCTGCATATTTTCGACGCCGACGGGCGCTCTTTCGCGCTCCATGAAGCAGAAGCAAAGGCGGCTTGAAGCAGGCGTTTTTCCGCCATGCAAAGACAAGAGCGGCGGGCATGGCCCGCCGCTCTTGTTTGGAATTCCAGTTCGGCTGTTAGAGCGGTTCATCGTTTTCACGGAAACGCCGAACCGCTCTATCTCTTTGTTTTGACGCAATTCCGGACGGAAAACCGTTTCACACTTTTCCTGGAATTGCTCTAGTTGTTACCGAAGAGGTTGCGGTCGGCGCCCTGAGGCGCGGACTTGGGCACATCGCCAGACGAATTCAGCAGTTTGTAGATCGGCGAATTGCTGTCACGTACCGAAAACGTCTGCGTCTTGTCGACGTTGACGGTCGACTGCTTGTTGATGTCGGTCCCGCCAACATTGTCGTTGCGGGCATAGGCGCTGCCGGCGGCAATCAAGAGAGCGGCGGCAGTAAGAACAATCTTTTTCATTTGGGTACTCCTGGATTTTCAAATCAAGCGGCGGGCTCACCCGCCGCTTTGATGCTGGGATCGGCTATTAGTTGTTGCCGAAGAGGTTGCGGTCGGCGCCCTGGACGACCGGCTGCTTTTCAGCATGGTCCGACGTCTTGACGGAAGCCGTGTACGAGCTATCGACGGAAGGCGCAGGCTGGTTGGCACCGTTGGAACCATAATTGTCGCTAGCGGCGAAAGCGCTGCCGGTGATGGTCAGAACGGCGGCGGCAGCAAGAACGATCTTTTTCATTTTAATACTCCTGAATTTCTCGGGTCCCAGGCGGCGGATAATGCCCGCCGCCCTGATGCTGGGATCGGCTGTTAGTTGTTGCCGAAGAGGTTACGGTCGGCGCCCTGGACAGGCTGCTCGTCAGCATGAGCCGGCTTCTGAATGGAAGCCGTGTACGAGCTGTCGACCGAAGCGGCAGGCTGGTTCGCACCCTTGGAACCAAAGTTGTCGCTGCCAGCGAAGGCGCTGCCGGTGATGGCCAAAACGGCGACGGCGGCAAGAGCGATCTTTTTCATTTTAGTACTCCAGTATCTCAGTTTTTCCGTCCGGCGAGCGGCGTGTCTTGGGAGGAATTCGCGTCGTCCGGACAGCCCCGATGTGGGAAAGCCAATGGCCAGTTTCCAATCACGAAGTTGTTTGGTGTGGACCAAGAATCTACACCTTGAAATTGTGCCAGAGATTCCCTCCGCCACAATTTTATTGCTAAATATCAAGTAGATAGCCCATAGCATCGGTCTGGCTGCAAGGTGGCTTGGAGAGGCAGCGTTCACAGCGTCCTGCACGCATTGTCAACAGAAACGAACCGTTCGGTTCGATTTTTTAAACCGATAAAAGTAGCAGCAGGGGTTGTTTGTCGAATCGTTAACCATTTCAGCCAAGCGCGACCTTGCCGTTCTACCTGTTTTCGGCCTGTTTATGCCGGGCAGCAAAGACTGCAACGGGCAAGCAGAACCGGGTCAGACCCCGTAGCGTTCGGTGCGGATGAGTGCCGCCGGGACGCCGGCATCGATCAGTGCCTCGGCGGCGGCCGTCACGAATGCGTTCGAGCCGCAGACGAAGGCCAGCTTCGGCGGCGCGGGCAGCCTCGTCATGGCTTGCACCATCATCGCGGCGTCGATCCGCCGCGCATAATCCGCCGGACGGCGGGCCGGCTCGCGCGTCAGCGTCAGCACCAGGTCGAAGCCATCCCGGCGCTCGGCGAGGTCGATCAACTCGTCGCGAAAGATCACCTCGTCCCAGACCCGCGCGGAAAACACCAGCGCGGCGGCGACCAGCGACTCCCGCATCGCCCGGTGACGGACCATTGACATCAGCGGCACCACGCCCGACCCGCCGCCGACGAGCAAGAGCGGTCCGCCATCGCTGTCGGACCAGACGAAATGGCCGCCGAGCGGCCCGCGCAATTCGACGTCGTCGCCCACCGCCGCGATCTCGTGAAAGAACGGCGAGACCTCGCCGTCCTCGAGTTTTTCAATCGCCAGCTCGATGGTCTCGCCGGTCTCCGGCGCCGAGGCGATGGAATAGGAGCGGCGCGCCTGATAGCCGTCAGGCGCTGTCAGCCTGACGTCGACATGCTGTCCGGCACGGTAAGCGAAGGGCCGCGATGGCTGTAGGAAAAAGCTGGTGACGCGCGGCGTGCGCTTTTGGATGCGGGTGATGGTGACTGTCTGCCAGGGCGACTGCGTCGCCGGTGCGTCGCTCATGGATCGTTCGTGTAGCGCTGTTCGCGCCACGGGTCGCCATAGATATGATAGCCTCGCAGCTCCCAGAAACCCGGCTCGTCACGCTCGGTGAACTGCAGCCCGTTCAGCCATTTGGCCGATTTCCAGAAATAGAGATGTGGAACGAGCAGCCGCGCCGGCCCGCCATGATCGGGGGTGATCGGCTTGCCCTCGTAAAGCAGTGCCACCATCGCCTTGCCGCCGGTGAGATCCTTCGTCGGCACGTTGGTGGAATAGCCGTCGAAACCCAGCGCCAGCGTGAAGGCGGTGGGCGGCTCGATGCCGGCGTCGGCAAGGATGTCATCGACCAGCACGCCCTGCCACGCGGTGTCGAACTTGGTCCATGCGGTCACGCAATGGATGTCGCGCGTCATCTTGGTCAAGGGCAGCGCATTGAACTCGGCCCAGTTCCACTTCTTGATCGGCCGCGGCCCGTGCTTAAGCGTGAACGACCAATCCTCGGTGCGCACATGCGGCGTCGGGCCGGCCGACAGGACCGGGAAACCTTGCTCGAGATACTGCCCCGGCGGGATACGTGCATTCGTATCCGTCGGGGGCTTTCGTCCGGAAGAGAAGCCTCGGGTAACCATCGAGAATATCCGTTTGCGCAAGGTCCAATCGACCCTTGTCAGTTTTCTCGAAGACGCGCCCGCGGGCAACCGAAATCTTGGCTCGGCCTGGCGGCAGTGCTCTACGTCGATTTTGGCAGCGCGGCGCGTGCCTCAGCCACTGGCAAAGGGCACGGCGACAAACATCTGGGCGTCGCCGCGCTCGACAAGCAGCAGCACCGATTTCTTGCCGGATTTGGCAGCCTGAGAAATCGCCTGGTTAGCCTGCCTGGCGCTCCTCACCGGATGCTGGTCGACGGCGACGATGATGTCGCCGGGCTGAATGCCGGAAGCCGATGCCGCCTTGTTCGGGTCGACGCGCTCGACCAGTGCGCCGTGCTGGTTGCCTGCCAGGTTCATTGCCTGGCGCACATCCGGGGTGACGTCCATCAGGCCGAGACCGAGCGTCGGTGCGCGAAGGCCCTGCCCCGTCGACGGCTGACCCTGATCGCCGGCCACCGATCCCGTCGCCATATCGTCTTCGTTGCGCCCGATCTCGACGGAGATCTGCAGGCCCTTCCCCTTGCGCCAGACATTGAGCGCTTCCCTCGTGCCGGGCGCAATGTCGGCGACGGCGCGTGACAGGTCCCTTGGATCCTTTATGTCCTGGCCGGCGAAGCTGGTAATGACATCGCCGGTCTCGATGCCGGCCTTGGCGGCCGGCGATCCGTCGCTGACCTGCGCGACCAGCACGCCGGCGGGGTGATCGAGGCCGATGGCGCTCGCCATATCAGGCGTCACCGGCTGGATCTGGACGCCGAGATAGCCGTACTGGATGGAGCCGCCCTTCATCAGCTTGGCGACGACCTTTTGCGCCTGGTCCGAGGGGATGGCGAAGCCGACGCCGACGCTGCCGCCATTCGGCGAAAAGATCGCCGTGTTGATGCCGACGACATTGCCGTTCACATCCGTCAGCGGGCCGCCGGAATTGCCCCGGTTGATCGGTGCGTCGATCTGGATGAAATCGTCAAACGGCCCGCTGTGCAGGTCGCGGCCGCGCGCCGAGACGATGCCGGCCGTGACGGTGGTGCCAAGGCCGAAAGGATTGCCGAAGGCGAGCACCTGATCGCCCGGCATGAGCTTGTCGGAATCGCCCCATTTGACGGTCGGCAAGGGCTTGCCGGCTTTGACCTCGAGCACGGCAAGATCGTTCTTGGCGTCATGGCCGATCAATTTGGCGGGAAGCTCGGTGCCGTCGTCGAGCGTCACCTTGATCGACTGGGCGCCGTCGACGACGTGATTGTTGGTGACGATGGTGCCGTTGGCGCCGACGATGAAGCCTGAGCCGAGGGCCTCGGTGCGCGGCGCCTGTTCCGGCGGCGTCTTGGGGGCGGGCTGTCCCTGGTCATCGAAGAAATGGCGGAAATAATCGTCGAAAGGCGAGGTTCCGCCAAAGGGAGAGCCATCGCTCGTGGTGTCCGGCTGTTGGGCTTTCATGACCGTCGTGATGGTCACCACTGCCGGTTTGTCGGCCGCCACGACCGGAGCGAACGAACCGCTGGGAGCGGTCATGCCGGTGACAGGTGGCGTCACTGTTGCCGCCAGGACATCATTCAGCCTGGGAGCGAGAGGCAGGGCGAAGGGGCTGACGATCAGCGCGGCGCCCAGCAAAGCGGCGACGCGATGTCTGCGAAGGGTCTGGATTGGTGACATGGCCGTTGTCCGGGCGAGAGATTGATCGGGCGCCGCAGCGTTCCGTCACCGGAACGCTCCATCGGCGTGTCGGCCTTGCCTGTCTCGCCTGGCACGGCGGCCGACCGAATCGACAGCCCCGCATCTAGGGCGCCGATCGTGGTTTCCAGATAATATTACGAAGATTTAATTTCCGGCTGGCAGCCGCCTTGCCGGGCTGGCGCCGAAAGCCGAAAACAAAAACCCGCCTTGCGGCGGGTCGTTGGGGCAAATCAGCACCATACCCAAATTACTAGCATAGCTGCCGGCACAAAGCAAGAACAAAATAGCTACCCAAGAAAAATCGCCTCAGGTTGTGCCGCCCCTCACCGCCCCTGCCGAGGCTTCCTATGCCGCTGTCCCGTCCGTTCGCCTGAGATACGCCGAGGCGATCTCGCGCATCCGCCTGCCGTCGAAGCTCGGTCCATGACCGCCATGGCCGATGCGGATCGGCAGATCGAGCAGCCGCTGCATCGTGTGGCGGTAGGCGGCACGATCCGAATCCGGCAGGTCGTCGATCAGCGTGGCGTCGTAGATGGCGTCGCCGGCGAAGAACAGGCCGTCGGCCTCGTCGAACAGCGCGATCGAATCAGGAGAGTGGCCGGGCAGATGCAGGACGCGGAATTGGCGGTCGCCGAGGTCGACCCTATCGCCCTCGTCCAGGGTCCTAGTCAGCGGCGCCGGCGGAATCCTGTAATCGGCGGCTTTCCAGCCCTCCGCCGGCAGCCTGGAGACAGCCCCTTCCAGGTCATGGAACATGTAGGCGTAGGTAATCGCTTCATCCATGCTGCCGAACTGCGCGGCGCTGTGGCGCGGCCCTGCCCGCAACGGAAACTCGTGCAGCGAGCCGACATGATCGAGATGGATATGCGTGGCGACGACGAGCAGCGGCTTGCCGGCCGGCGTGTCGATCTGCGGCGCCAGTGGGCAGATCCCCATGCCGGTGTCGACCAGCAGGTCGACGTCGCGGCCGCGCAAATGCCAGATGTTGGCGCGCACGAATTCATGCACGAAGGGCTCGGTCAGCATGGTCGTCTCTGCGTCGACGATGGTTTTGCTGAACCAGTTGTCCATCAGATCAAGGCCCGCATCAGACGAACGGCTTGCCGACCTTGTATTTTTGCGGGACCAGCCGCTTCAGATAGGCCATCCCCGCATCGGACAGCCGGTTGACATCGGGCAGCATGAAATCATCCGGCATATGGCGCGTCTTGCCGGCGACGTTCTTCAGCGGCACCTTCTTCAGCACGGTTTTCTTGCCGTCATATTGCAGCGCCACCGAACCGCCGCCCTCGTCGGCGACCGTGACCGCGAAGGCGCCGGCGTCGAAGGCCTCCTGCGCGTCCACCGCGCTGATGGCGCCGACATAGCCGCGCGGCATGTAGCCGAGCGCATCGACGCGCGCCCGCTTGCCCGGCAATCCCTCGGCCAGCGCGCGCTCCAAGGCTGCCGGCAGGTCGCTGCCCGACAGCTTGACGTTGCCGTGCTGGTCGCGCTCCAGCCTTTCCGGCGGCACCAGGCTTTCGACCAGTGCCTTGCCGTCGGCGGTGCTGACGCCTTCGGAGACGGCAACGATGCAGCGCTTGTGGCGGTCGAGCGTGGCGCGCACGTCGTCGATGAAACCGGCCGCCGAGAACGGCCGCTCCGGCACGTAGACGAGATGCGGGCCGCTGTCCTGATCGAGCTGCCATGCCGCGGACGCGGCCGTCAGGAAACCGGCGTGCCGCCCCATGACGATGCCGACATAAATGCCCGGCAAAGCGCGGAAATCGAGATCGACCGAAAGAAACGCGCCGGCGACGAACTCGGCCGCCGACATGAAGCCGGGCGTATGGTCGTTCTCCTCGAGATCGTTGTCGATGGTTTTTGGCGCATGCACGAAGGCCATCTTGCCGCCGGCGGCGTCGGTCAGGATCTGCTGCGTGCCCGAGGTGTCGTTGCCGCCGATATAGATGAAGGCGTCGGCACCGGCTTTCTTCAAGCCGTTGAGGACGAGGTCGCAATAGGCGGCATCCGGCTTGTCGCGCGTCGAACCAAGCGCGGCGCTCGGCGTCGCCGCGATCAGCCGCAAACGGTCCTCGGGGATGGCGGAAAGATCGACGTAATTGCCGTCACGAATGCCGCGCACGCCGTGGATGGAACCAAGGACCTTGGCGCCGGGATGCCGCTTGCGGATTTCGAGCGCAGCGCCCACCACCGTTTGGTTGATGACGGCGGTCGGGCCGCCGCCTTGCGCGATCACAAAAGTTCCGGCCATTGTTCACGTCTCCCGGGCGATGAAAATCGCAGGCACATTCGCCTGTCTTGTGGCATCGCGCAACGGCAGAGGCAGTGGGTCAGTTTGAAATCGCGCCACTCTTCGCTTGCAGCGCGATAGGATCCGTTTCGATGAGCCGAAGTGACCTGACCATACTCGCCGTCTGCGCCTTGTATTTGAGAAAGTGCGGCGTGGTCAGGTGGGCCTCATAGGCCGCCCGATCGGCGTAGCATTCGATCACGCGCACCTTTTCAGGCGTGCCTTTTACTGCCACCGCATGAAGGAAAAGCACGCCCGGCTCGACGCGTACAGAAGCCTCAATCTCTTCAGCAAGCAGGGCCCTGTAGCTGCCGATCTGCTTAGGATCGATTTCCAGTTCAGCTATCCTGACAAGCGGCATCAATTGCTTTCTTGCTTCTTGCAAGGGACCACGCATGGTCGGCTTCTCCGCTTCGCTCGCCTCGATCAGCGCAACGATGTCGCGATCTCCCAAAACTTGTCAGTCACACGAGCGGACATGGCTGGGCAAGGCGAAGCGTCGCATGAATTCGCACAAAATTGTAGTACATGGGTGTGCAGTGCTAGCCGGCAGAGTAATCGCTCGAGCCTTGGCCGCCGGTCAGACGACGACCACCGGATTCTTCTTGGAGACGCGGCTGTAGAGATCGATGATGTCCTGGTTGATCAGGCGCACGCAGCCCGACGACATCGCCTGGCCGATGCTCCACCATTCGGGCGAGCCGTGGATGCGATAGCCGGTGTCGCTGCCGTTCTGATAGATGTAGAGGGCGCGCGCGCCGAGCGGATTGTCGAGGCCGCCCGGCTTTCCGCTCTGCCATTTCACCAGCTCCGGCTTGCGGACGATCATCTCGGGCGGTGGGGTCCAGACCGGCCATTCCTTGCCGTACTGGATGTTGGCGCGGCCGGACCAGCGGAACCCGTCCTTGCCGATGCCGACGCCGTAACGGATCGCTTCGCCGCCGGGCTGCACCAGATAGAGCAGCCGCTCTTGCGAATGCACGACGATCGTGCCGGGTTGCTCGCCGGTCGGATCGACGACAATCTGGCGGCGGAATTCCGGCTTGACCTTGAGATAGGGCACTTCCGGCACATTGAAGCCACCGTCGGTGAGCGAAGCGTACATCACGTCGGGGCTGGTGATGTTCTTGTCGACGCTGATACTCGGGCGGATGGGCCGGATCGAGCCGGTGGTGACGTCGTCGAGCTGGAGCGACGGCAGATCCAGCGTCTGGCTGCAGCCGGCGACGCCGAGCAGCGCCAGCGCACCGGCGCCGGACAGCACCGTGCGACGGGAAAGCTGTATCTCGGTTTCGATTGCGTCGCCAGTGTGCGGCAGCGACAGACCGTGCGGCAACTCACGCATTTACCCAAACCCTACGCTATCGGCGGGAAACACGGTCCGGCCGGATAGCAGGCATTTTCACCAATCATGGTTGAAAAAGCGTGAAGGCCAGCCATCTGCCGTTAACGAGGGGCTTTTTCGGTTTTTGCCTCTTTACATCTTCGCGAGGCCAAGGATTTATCCTCTTCTTTGAGCTCAAGGAGAAGAAAATGTCCTTCGAAAACTGGGCCGCCTTTGCCGCCGCCTCGGCAGTCCTTCTGGTCATTCCGGGCCCGACCATCCTGCTGGTGGTGTCCTATGCGCTCGGCCAGGGCTGGCGCACGGCGCTGCCGATGGCAGTCGGCGTGGCGCTCGGCGACTTCACCGCGATGACACTGTCGATGCTGGGCATCGGCGCGCTGCTGGCGGCGTCGGCCACCGTATTCACCGTGCTGAAGGTGATCGGCGCCGGCTATCTGATCTATCTCGGCATCAAGCTGTTTCGCGCCGGCGGCGCGCTGCGGGCCGAACCGCGCACCGATGCGGTGTCATCGGCCAAGATGACGGCACATGCCTGGCTGGTTACCGCGCTCAATCCGAAAAGCATCACCTTTTTTGTCGCCTTCCTGCCGCAGTTCCTCGACCGGCATGCGGATTTCTGGACACAGATGCTGATCTTCGAGACGACCTTCCTGGCGCTCGCCTTCGCCAATGCCTTCGGTTATGCGCTGATTGCGGCAAGGGCGCGCAACGTCGTGCGCAATCCCAAGGCGATCCGCATCTTCAACCGCACCGGCGGCACGCTGCTGGTCGGCGCCGGCATCGCCACGGTGGCGATGCGCTCGGGCAACTGAGGACAAGCCATGGCGGTCAGGGATGCATTTGGCCTAGCGCTGTCTGGCGCGACGGAGGCCGGGTTTTCGTCCTACAGCCAGGCTGTGCGCGAATTGCAGTGCTTCATCGGCGATCCTGTCGGTTCCGTTGACCGGGCAATCGCCGAAGATCCCGGCTTCGTCATGGCGCATGTGTTCAAGGGTTATCTCTTTGGCCTCGCCACCGAGCGTGAAGCGACGGCGGTGGCCAAGGCATGTCACGAGGCAGCGCTGCCGCTTGCCGCGACGACGCGCGAGCAGGCGCATGTCGCCGCGCTTGGCCACCTTGCGGAGGGCCGCTGGCACGAGGCCGCCCGCGTGCTGGAGGATATCGCCATCGAGTTCCCGCTCGATGCGCTGGCGCTGCAGACCGGCCACCAGATCGACTTCTTCACCGGCAACGCCCGCATGCTGCGCGACCGCATCGGCCGCGCGCTGCCGTCCTGGCAGAGCGGCATGCCGGGCTACCACGCCATACTCGGCATGCAGGCCTTTGGGCTGGAGGAAATGGGCGACTACGCGCGCGCCGAAAAACTTGGCCGCACGGCGGTCGATATCGAGCCGCGCGACGGCTGGGCCCAGCATGCCGTCGCCCACGTCATGGAGATGCAGAGCCGGCAGAAGGACGGCATTCTGTGGATGCGCGCCAACCCCGAAGCGTGGACGCGGGAAAGCTTTCTGCAGGTGCACAATTGGTGGCACCTGGCGCTGTTCCACTACGACCTCGGCGAGACCGACGAGGTGCTGGCGCTCTACGACGGGCCGATCTATGCCGAGCGCTCGACGCTGGCGCTCAACATGGTCGATGCCTCGGCGATCCTGTGGCGGCTGCATCTCGGCGGCGTCGATGTCGGCGACCGCTGGACGGCGCTGGCCGCCAACTGGTTGCCCAAGGCCAGCGCCGGCAACTATGCCTTCAACGACGCCCACGCGATGATGGCGTTTGTCGGCGCCGCCCTCGAAGCGCCGGCCCGCGGCTTGCTCGAGGCGCAGCGCGAGGCGATGCAGGGCAAAGACGACAACGCTGGTTTCACCAGGGATGTCGGCCATCCCCTGACGCTCGCCATCAAGGCATTCGGCGACGGTAATTATGCCGAGACGATCCGCCTGATCCGGCCGATCCGGGCGATCGCCCATCGCTTCGGCGGCAGCCACGCCCAACGCGACGTCATCGGCCTGACGCTGATCGAGGCGGCATTGCGTTCCGGTGATGGTGCGCTGGCGCGGGCGCTTGCCGCGGAACGCGCGCTGGCACGGCCGGACAGCCCGCTATCGGCACTGTTTTCACGGCGCGCAACCGCTCTCGCGGCGAATTGACCAAGACTAAATCTTGCCTTAAAAACTGCCCCGGCAAGATTTTTTCGAGTGTCGAAAAAATCTTCACGTGTTGACCGGAGCGCTTGTCCGGCGGCACGATTGCCGGGATATCTTCGCCGCCTCTGTCGCAGGCAGAGGCGGCGGAGCAAGAAAGACCGTCGCCGCCAGGCCTGACGGACATGGGAGGAAACATGTATCTCGGCCTCGATCTCGGCACGTCGGGCGTCAAGGCGCTGCTGATCGATGCAAAGCAGAGCATCGTCGGTTCCGGCCACGCGTCGCTCGACGTGTCGCGCCCGCATCCCGGCTGGTCCGAGCAGAACCCGGCCGAGTGGATCCGCGCCTGCGAAGCGGCGATCGCCGAGCTGCGATCCGCGCATGCGAAGGAGCTCGCGGCGGTCAAAGGCATCGGCCTTTCCGGCCATATGCATGGCGCCACCCTGCTCGACGCCGCCGACCAGGTGCTGCGCCCCTGCATCCTGTGGAACGACACACGCAGCCACGCCGAGGCGGCCGCACTCGACGCCGACCCGCGCTTTCGCAAGCTGACCGGCAACATCGTCTTTCCCGGCTTCACCGCGCCAAAGCTCGCCTGGGTGAAAAACAACGAACCGGCTGTTTTCGCCAAGGTGGCAAAGGTCCTGCTGCCGAAGGACTTTTTGCGGCTCTGGCTCGCCGGCGAGCATATTTCGGAAATGTCGGATTCGGCTGGCACGTCGTGGCTCGACGTCGGCAAACGAGCCTGGTCCGCCGAACTGCTCGCCGCCACGTCGCTCGACGAAAGGCAGATGCCGTCATTGGTCGAAGGCACGGCAAAGGCCGGTGCCTTGCGCAGCGAACTGGCTGCGAAATGGGGCATGCAGGCGGGCATCCCGATCGCCGGCGGCGCCGGCGACAACGCGGCCTCGGCCTGCGGCATGGGCACGGTCGGTGCCGGCCAGGCTTTCGTCTCGCTCGGCACGTCAGGCGTGCTTTTTGCCGCCAATGCGTCCTATCTGCCCAACCCGGAAAGCGCCGTGCATACATTCTGCCATGCCCTGCCCGGCACCTGGCATCAGATGGGCGTCATCCTGTCGGCAACCGATTCGCTCAACTGGCTATCGGCAATCGCGGGCAAAGGTGCTGGCGAGTTGACCGCCGAACTCGGCGATGCGCTGCAGGCGCCGACCGGTGTCTCCTTCCTGCCCTATCTCTCAGGCGAACGGACGCCGCACAATGATTCCGCCATTCGCGGCGCGTTTACGGGGCTTGCACACGAATCCGGCCGCGCGGCGCTGACCCAGGCCGTGCTCGAAGGCGTCGCTTTCGCTTTCCGCGACAGCCTGGAAGCTCTGGCCAAGGCCGGCACGACGCTGACCCGGGTGACGGCGATCGGCGGCGGCTCGCGTTCGCGCTACTGGTTGAAGGCCATCGCCACCGCGCTTGGCCTGCCCATCGATATTCCCGCCGACGGCGATTTCGGCGCCGCGTTCGGTGCGGCCCGGCTTGGCCTGATCGCGGCGACCGCTGCCGATCCGCGCGCCGTGTGCACGGCGCCGGCGACGGACGCCACGGTCGAGCCGGTCGCCGCCCTCGGCGACGCCTATGCGCAGGCCTATCAGCGCTACCGCCAGCTTTACCCGGCGATCAGGGCTGTAACCGCGTGAGCTGGCGCTTACCCCCCTCTGGCCTGCCCTCTTTGCCACCACTTGGCATCTCCCCCTCAAGGGGGGAGATCGGCAGCGTCGACGGCTATGCCAGTCTTGCAAGATCGGTGATTGGCGAAGGCGGAAAGGCCAGCCAATCTCCCCCCTTGAGGGGGAGATGCCCGGTAGGGCAGAGGGGGGTGCTTGGCCCCCACTTTGCCGAGATTTCCTCACTGCGCCGGCACCTTGTCGAGAAAGCCGGTGACGCTTTTCAGCCGGCCATTTTCGATGATGCCGATATCGGTGCCTTCGATGACGGGCTCGGTGCCGTCCGGCCCAAGGTTCCACGAAAAGCGGATGGCGTCAGCGAAGCCGTCCGGCTCGCCTTTCAGCGAGAACCTGAAGCCGGCAAAGCGCTGCTGCACGCCTTCGATCAGCGCGGCGATGCCGTCATGGCCGTCGCCCTGCATGATCGGATCGCGGTAGCCGACATCCTCGGTGAAGGTCGTCTTGAGCAAGGCTTTCCTGCGCGCGGCGTCACTCTCGTTCCAGGCGGCGATGTAGTTTTCGGCAATGGTGTTGAGGTCGGTCATGGTCTGTCTCCTTCGTTGGATGCTCTTGACATGAGCCTTTTCGACCAACGCCAGCGCGAAACCAATTACGCTTGAGGTAATCAGGCCGAAGCATGCGAGAGGAAAAGAACATGACCAGCGGTTTTTTCGGCGACATCCAACAGATCAAATATGAGGGACCGGATTCGACCAATCCGCTGGCCTACCGGTTCTACAATCCCGACGAGATCGTCGCCGGCAAGCGGCTGGAAGACCATCTGCGCTTTGCCGTCGCCTACTGGCATTCCTTTGCCTGGCCAGGCGGCGATCCGTTCGGCGGCCAGACGTTTGACCGGCCGTGGTTCCCCAAGGCCGGCGGTACCGACACGATGGAGCTGGCCAAGCTCAAGGCCGACGTCGCCTTCGAGATGTTTTCGCTGCTGGGCGCGCCTTATTTCTGCTTCCACGATGCCGATGTGCGGCCGGAGGGCCGGGACTTTTCCGAAAGTGCGGCGCGGCTCGACGAGATCGCCGATTATTTCTCGGGAAAGATGAAGCAGACTGGCGTCAAGCTGTTGTGGGGCACGGCCAACCTGTTCTCCAACCGCCGCTTCATGTCGGGCGCCGCCACCAATCCCGATCCGGACGTCTTTGCCTATTCGGCCGCGACGGTGAAACACTGCATCGACATCACCAAGCGGCTGAACGGCGAGAACTACGTGCTGTGGGGCGGCCGCGAGGGCTATGAGACGCTGCTCAACACCGACCTTGCCCGCGAGCAGGAACAGGCCGGCCGCTTTCTCAATCTGGTCGTCGACTACAAGCACAGGATCGGCTTCGAAGGCACCATCCTGATCGAGCCGAAGCCTCAGGAACCGACCAAGCACCAGTATGATTACGACGTCGCCACCGTCTATGGCTTCCTCAAGCGTTTCGGACTGGAGAACGAGGTCAAGCTCAACATCGAGCAAGGCCACGCCATCCTGGCCGGCCATTCGTTCGAGCATGAACTGGCGCTGGCCAATGCGCTCGGCATTTTCGGCTCGATCGACATGAACCGCAACGACTACCAATCGGGCTGGGACACCGACCAGTTCCCAAACAATGTACCGGAGATGGCGCTCGCCTATTATCACGTACTGCAGGCGGGCGGCTTCAAGACCGGCGGCACCAATTTCGACGCCAAGCTCAGGCGCCAGTCGCTCGATCCGCAGGATCTGCTGATCGGTCATATCGGCGGCATGGATTGCTGCGCTCGAGGCCTCAAGGCAGCGGCACGCATGGTCGAGGACAAGGCGCTGTCGGCGCCGCTCGCCGAGCGCTATGCCGGCTGGGATTCGGCCGAGGCCAAGGCGATGCTTGCCGGCAAGCGCACGCTGGAGGAAATTGCTGATCGCGTCGTCAAGGAGAAGATCGAGCCGCAGCCCCGATCCGGCCGCCAGGAACTGCTCGAGAACATCGTCAACCGGTACGTCTGAGGCGTGCCGTTTCGCGGCCGCATTTTCAGCGGCCGCGGATAAAGGCGGCTTCCGCGGGGCTGAAACCGACAAGGTTTGCCCCCTGCGAAACTTTCGGTCTGCTTGCTGACCGGGCCTAGCATTTGCCCTAGCCGTGATCGAGGCCTCTCAAATAGGCGCAGAACATGTCGGCCATGGCGTCGGCGTAGGCTTCAATCTCCGTGGCGGTTCGAGGCGCCTCCGAGAACTGCTTCCCCACCGTGCTCAGCGTCGTCATGACGAGGTCGCCGGCCAATTCGCGGGTCACTTGCGCGGCGTTGGGCAACGCCTCCTGCATGAAGAGCTGGATGGTGCGGTCTCCGGACGCCCTTGCCGCCCGCGCCTCAGGCGCGTCGCGGTAAAGCGGTGCGGCGTCGTCGAGCGCCACACGCACCGCGGCCTCGTCACACTCCGAGCGGAGGAAGGCGTGGACCAGGCCGCGCAGCCTTTCAAGCGGCGGTTTCCTGATATCCTCGAGGATGTCGCGCAGCAAATCGGTCGTCTGCCGCCATTCGTCACTCTGGAGCCGGAACAGGATCGCCGCCTTGTTCGGAAAATACTGATACAGCGATCCGACGCTGACACCGGCCTTCTCGGCCACCCGCGCCGTGGTGAAGCGCTGCGCGCCTTCCCTCGCCAAAACCTGAACAGCAGCCTCCAAAATCGCAGCAACGAGCTCCGCCGAGCGGGCCTGCTTGGGCTGTTTTCGCGAGGAAATCCGCGGACTTCGGTGATCGCTCATTGAGAGGCGCGCCAATGCGATTAGTGAATGCGAATGATTAGTCGTATTTTGAATGCCGCACAAGAACGCATTCAATTTTGACTGGAGACCAATATGACCACACTGACGACAACGCCGCTGGCGCCCCTGCTGGACCGCCTGTTCGAGGAAGCCGCTGCGGCAACGAGCCCTGCCGTGGCGGAGCTCTCCGCCGAGGAGCGGAGCCGCTTCATTCGGAGCAAGACCGAATACCTCGATTTCTACGGGCGGCTAAAGGATCTCTGGCTTCCCGTTTCGCGAGAGACCGGCACGCTGCTCTACATGCTGGCACGGAGCAGCGGCGCCCGGACGATCGTCGAATTTGGAACCTCGTTCGGCATCTCGACCCTGCACCTTGCCGCAGCCTTGCGGGACAATGGCGGCGGCCGCCTGATCACCAGCGAGTTCGAGCCATCCAAGGTGGCGCGCGCCAGGAGCAACCTCACAGCAGGCGGTCTCATCGACATGGTGGAAATCCGAGAGGGAGACGCGCTGCAAACATTAAGCGTCGATCTTCCCGAAACGGTCGACCTGCTGCTGCTCGATGGCGCCAAAGCGCTCTATCCCGAGGTCTTGACCCTAGTTGAAAGTCGCCTCAGGCCGGGCGCCTTGGTCGTTGCCGACAATGCCGATCTTTGCCCCGAATACCTCTCGCGGGTGCGCTCGACCGGAAGCGGCTACATGTCCACGCCGTTCGGCGAGGATGTCGAACTGTCCATGCGGCTCGGCTGACGCACCGCCTGATCTGTCGGAAAGATCGTGCCCAAGATGGGCGGCGGCGGACAAAACTTTGCCCGGCATCGCCCATCAATCGCCTCGCTCTTGCCTTCAAACAGCCGTCACGGAGTTCCTATAGTGTGGTTCGTGGCGGGAATCAGAAAGAAGGAGGCGAAACGATATGCAGCACGAACGCGAAATCGACGCCCTGCTCTCATCTGGCGAGGCCGGATCGATCCTCGACCGGCTGATGGCGCTGCCGCACCCCAAGCATGGTGCGCTGAGTGCAAACGAATGGGATCGCGCGGTCGCCAGCCGCTTCGAGACCCATCTGGCGAGACAGATGCGCTCGCAGATCGACGGCAACAGCGTCCGCCAAGACGCTGCCTGATCCCCACTATCTCAGGCGCAGCCTGACCGGCGCTTCGCCGAACGCTCTTGAAAACGCTCTGGAAAATGCCGCGGCGGACGAAAACCCCGTTCGCCCGGCAATGTCCGCCATGGCGATGCGCGTATCGACCACCAGCCGGCGCGCGGCGCCGAGGCGCAGCCTGAGATAATAGGCGCCCGGCGTTTCGCCGATCGACTTGCGAAAGATACTTTCCAGCGTCCGCGCCGTCACCCCGGCGCGCTTGGCCACGGCGGCGACAGTCAGGGGCTGGTCGACATGCGCTTCCATCAGCCGGATGGCTTGCGCCAGCCTGGGATCGTAGCCGTCAAGACGGCCGAGCGAGACCAGCGGCTGCGCGTCGGTCGCGGCGCGCGCCTGGTCGTAGATGAAGACGCTCGCGACATCGAGCGCCACGGCCATGCCGAGCCGCGTGCGGATCAGATGCAGCATCAGGTCGAAGGTCGGCGAGGCGCCGCCAGAGGTGAATACGGGACCGTCGATGACGTAGCGGTCGGGGCGCACGTCGACGCCGGGAAAGGCCGAAGAAAAATCCTCCATATCCTCCCAGTGGGTGGTGGCGCTGCGCCCCTCCAGCAAGCCCGCGCGCGCCACCAGCCAGGTGCCGGCCTCGACGCCGCCGCAGGCGCGTGCCGCGCGCGCCGCCCGGCGCAGTCCGGAAAGCAAGGCTGAAGTGGCGTAGTTCTGCGTGCCGAAGCCGGCGACGACGACCAGCATGTCGGTTGTGTCAGCCGCATCGAAGCGGCCGCTGACCGCCACCGGCAGGCCGCATGTGGTGACCGGCGCCTCGCCTGTGACCGAGACCAGCCTGAAATCGAACAGCGTCTCGCCGGCAATACGGTTGGCGGCGCGCAACGGGTCGACGGCCGACGCGACGCACATGATCGACGAGCCGGAGAATACCAGCAGCGTCACCTTGAGCGGCAGACGTTCGGCACGAAAGATCGTCGGTTTTTCGGTTTTGGTCACATGATCTTCGTAAAACGCAAAACAGTTTCCGGCAAGTCAGGCATTCTTGCCCTACGTTCTATTGGGAGAGAGTCCGATGCCGTTAGCGATGAACCGTGAGGTCTTCATTACCTGTGCCGTGACCGGGTCCGGCAGTTCGCAGGACCGCAGCCCGCACGTGCCGCGCTCGCCCAAGCAGATCGCCGATTCGGCCATTGAGGCGGCAAAGGCAGGGGCTGCGATCGTGCACTGCCATGTGCGCGATCCCGAGACCGGCAAGCCTAGGCGCGACGTGCACCTCTACCGCGAGGTGACCGAGCGCATCCGCGCGGCTGACGTCGACGTGGTTTTGAACCTGACCGCCGGCATGGGCGGCGACATGGTGTTCGGCCCACCGGAAAAGCCGCTGCCGCTGAACGAAAAAGGCACGGACATGGGCGGCGCGACCGACCGCATGGAACATGTGCGCCAGTGCCTGCCGGAAATCTGTACGCTCGACTGCGGCACGATGAATTTCGCCGAGGCCGATTATGTCATGACCAACACGCCCGGCATGCTGCGCGCCATGGGCGGCATGATGACGACGCTCGGCGTCAAGCCGGAGATCGAGGCCTTCGACACCGGGCATCTGTGGTTTGCCAAGCAATTGGTCGAGGAACAAGTGCTGAAGCCGGACGCGCTGGTGCAATTGTGCATGGGTGTGCCGTGGGGGGCGCCGGACGACCTCAACACCTTCATGGCCATGGTCAACAATGTACCGTCGACCTGGAACTGGTCGGCGTTCGCCATTGGCCGAAACCAGATGGCCTATGTCGCTGCCGCGGTGCTGGCCGGCGGCAATGTCCGTGTCGGGCTGGAGGATAATCTCTGGCTCGACAAGGGGGTGCTGGCGACCAATGCGCAGCTGGTCGAGCGGGCGGTCAGTATCGTGTCGAATATGGGCGCCAGGGTCATCGGCCCGGATGAGGTGCGAAAGAAGCTGAACCTGACGAAGCGCGCACCGCTTTGAGCAAGGGCGGGAAGAACCCGGTTGGGAGGAGCCGCCGATGAAGACCGTGAAGTTCACCGCCATGAAGGACGGCGACCGCGAGGATTATGCCTTCCTCACCGAGCATGAGATCGACCATGCGGCAAAGACCGGCGAGCGTCTGCTCGACGCGCTTGTCCAGCTCGACGAAGGGCTGTCGGGCTACAAGATCACCCGGCTCGGCCATTCGCTGCAGGCGGCGACGCGGGCCTGGCGCGACGGCGCCGACACCGACTGGATTGCCTGCGCCTTGCTGCACGACATCGGCGACATCTACGCGCCCTATAATCACGACGAGTATGCGGCGTCGATCCTGAAGCCCTTTGTACGCGAGCAATGCACCTGGGTGGTGGAAAAGCACGGCGACTTCCAGCGCCTCTATTACGCACATCACCTCGGCGGCACCCCGCACGCCCGCGACCGTTTCGCCGGGCACATCTACTTCGACGATTGCGATGAGTTTTGCGAGCGCTGGGACCAGTCGAGCTTCGACCCGGATTACGAGACATTGCCGATCGATTTCTTCCGGCCCTTCGTGCTCGAAGTGTTCGCGCGCAAGGCCTATGACGCGTCCGTGATCCGTGCCGGCGAGCGTGTCGCCCTCACCGACCCCGCAACAGCCAGCACAAGAACCGGAGCCTCCGCATGAGCATCATCAACAAGGCGGCAGCCATCGGCGGCGGCGTCATCGGCGCCGGCTGGGTCGCGCGGCTGCTGCTCAACGGAATCGACGTGTCGATCTTCGATCCCGACCCCGAGGCGTCACGCAAGGTCGGCGAGGTGATGAAGGGAGCGCGACGCGCCTACAAGCAGATGCTGCCCGGCGGCCTGCCGAAAGCGGGCAAGCTCACTTTCGCCAAGACGATCGCCGAGGCGGTCGCCGATGCCGACTTCATCCAGGAAAGCGTGCCGGAGCGGCTCGACCTCAAGCACCGCGTGCTGGCCGAGATCGACCTTTATGCGCCGGCCAACGCCATTGTCGGCTCCTCCACCTCCGGCATCAAGCCGACCGACATGCAGGTGGCGATGAAGAAACATCCGGAGCGGTTGGTGGTCGGCCATCCGTTCAACCCCGTCTATCTCTTGCCACTGGTCGAAATCGTCGGCGGCGAACAGACCTTTCCCGAGGCGATCGAAGTCGCCAAGGAGATGTATGCCTCGATCGGCATGAAGCCGGTGGTGATCCGCAAGGAGATCGAAGCCTTTGTCGGCGACCGCCTGCTCGAAGCGGCCTGGCGCGAGGCGCTGTGGCTGGTCAAGGACGGCATCTGCACGGTCGAGGAGCTTGACGACATCATGCGCTATGGCTTCGGCCTGCGCTGGGCGCAGATGGGCATGTTCCAGGTCTATCGTGTCGCCGGCGGCGAGGCCGGCATGCGCCACTTCATGGCGCAGTTCGGCCCGTGCCTGAAATGGCCATGGACCAAGCTGATGGATGTGCCGGAGTTCAACGACGAATTGGTCGAGCTGATCGCGACCCAGTCGGACGACCAGGCGCACGGTCTGTCGATCCGCGAACTCGAAAAGATCCGCGACGACAATCTGGTCGCGATCATGGAGGCACTGTCGAAGCAGAACAAAGGCAAAGGCTGGGGCGCCGGCGCCCTGCATAAGGACTATACCAGGCAACTGGCCAAGCTTGCGGCGAAGAAGCCCACCGCCTCCAAGGCTGCCGAGAAGGCCAAGGCTGAAAAGCCGAAGAAAAAGAAGAAAGGCTGAGACCATGGATTTTGGTCTTTCGGAGGAACAGAAGCTCATCGTCGAGACGACGCGGGCCTTCGTCGAGAACGAGCTTTACCCGCATGAGCGCGAAGTGGAGCGCACCGGCGTGCTGCGCCGTGAGCTGATCGAGGAGATCAAGGCCAAGGCGATCGAAGCTGGTCTCTATGCCGCCAACATGCCGGCCGATGTCGGCGGCGCCGGGCTCGATACGGTGACCTGGCTGCTCTATGAAAAGGAGCTCGGCCGCGCCAATTACGCGCTGCACTGGACCTGCGTGGCGCGGCCTTCCAACATCCTCCTTGCCGGCACGCCGGAGCAGCGCGAGAAGTATCTGTTCCCGTGCATTCGCGGCGAAAAATGGGATTGCCTGGCAATGACCGAGCCGGGCGCCGGCTCCGATTTGCGCGGCATGAAGGCAACCGCCGTGCAGGACGGCGACGACTGGGTGCTGAACGGCACCAAGCATTTCATAAGCCACGCCGACCTCGCCGATTTCGCCATCGTCTTCATGGCCTCGGGGGAGGAAGAGTCTTCGCGTGGAAAACGCAAGAAGATCACCGCCTTCTTCGTCGACAAGGGCACCAAGGGCTTTACCGTGCGCGACGGCTACCGCAACGTCTCGCATCGCGGCTACACCAATGCCATCCTCGAATTCGACGATTGCCGTCTGCCGGCCACTCAGGTTCTGGGCGAGGTGCACAAGGGCTTCGACGTCGCCAATTCATGGCTTGGCGCGACGCGCCTGCAGGTCGGCGCCACCTGCCTCGGCCGCGCCGAACGGGCGCTTGGCCACGCCATCGAATACGCCGCGCAGCGCCAGCAATTCGGCCAGCCGATCGGCAAGTTCCAGGGCGTGTCGTTCAAGCTCGCCGACATGGCGACCGAGCTGAAGGCCGCCGACCTGATGGTGTTCGAAGCCGGCTGGAAGTACGATCAGGGCACCGTCACCGATCAGGACATGGCCATGGCCAAGCTGAAGGCCACCGAGATGCTCGCCTTCGTCGCCGACGAGGCGATCCAGATCCATGGCGGCATGGGGCTGATGGACGATCTGCCGCTGGAACGCATCTGGCGCGACGCCCGCGTCGAGCGCATCTGGGAAGGCACCTCGGAAATCCAGCGCCACATCATTTCGCGGGCGCTGCTGCGCCCGTTCGGGGGCTAGAGCATGATCCCAAAAAGTGGAATCCGGTTTTTGGAAAAGATCATGCTCAAACGAAAAGATGACGATGCACAAACTTGAGCGGCTTTTGCGCCCACGAACGATCGCAGTCTTCGGTGGCGTGCAGGCTGCTGCCGTCGTCGCGCAGTCGATCAAGATGGGCTTTGCCGGCGAGATCTGGCCCGTGCATCCGAGCAAGGACGAGGTCGCCGGCCGCAAGGCGTATCGCTCGGTGGCCGAATTGCCCGGTGCGCCGGATGCCGCTTTCATCGGCGTCAACCGGCACTTGACCATCGAAGTGGTCAAGGCGCTGGCCGAGCGCGGCGCCGGCGGTGCGGTCTGCTTCGCCGCCGGCTTCCTCGAAACCGAGGCCTATGACGAGGACGGCGAGCGGCTGCAGGCCGAGCTGGTCGCGGCGGCGGGTCCCATGCCGATCATCGGGCCGAACTGCTATGGGCTGATCAATTACGCCGACGGCGCGCTTTTGTGGCCCGACCAGCATGGCGGCATCAGGCTGCCTGAAGGCGGTCGCGGCGTTGCCATCATCACCCAGTCGTCGAACATCGCCATCAACATGACGATGCAGAAGCGCGGCCTGCCGATCGCCTTTCTGATGACCGCCGGCAACCAGGCGCAGACCGGGCTTTCCGAAATGGCGCTCGGCCTGATCGAGGACGACCGCGTCACCGCGCTCGGCCTGCATATCGAGGCCTTCGACTCGGTGGCCGGCTTCGAAAGGCTGGCGGCACGGGCACGAGAGCTGAAGAAGCCTGTTATCGCCATGAAGGTCGGCCGCTCCGAGCAGGCGCGGCAGGCGACCGTCTCGCATACCGCGTCGCTGGCCGGCTCGGACGCAGCGTCCGGCGCGTTCCTGAAGCGGCTCGGCATCGCCCGCATCGATTCGATCCCGGCCTTCATCGAGGCGCTGAAGTTGCTGCACGTCACCGGTCCCCTGCCCGGCTACCGGCTGTCGTCGATGAGCTGTTCGGGCGGCGAGGCGTCCGTCATGGCCGACAGCGCCGAAGGCCGCTGGGTGACCTTTCCGCCTCTCACCGCCGAGCATCGCATTCAGGTCAAATCGACGCTCGGCCCGCTGGTCGCGGTGGCCAACCCGCTCGACTACCATACCTTCATCTGGAACAACGAGCCGGCGATGACCGCCACCTTCACCGCCATGGTGTCTGGCGGCTTCGACCTCAACATGCTGGTGCTCGACTTTCCGCGCCCCGACCGCTGCTCCGACACCGACTGGTGGGCGACGCTGCGCGCCTTCGAAGCGGCGCTGAAGACCAACAGCGCGCAAGGCGCGATCGTCTCCTCGCTGCCGGAGAACCTGCCCGAGGAATACACTGCAGGGCTGATGGCGCGGGGCATGGTGCCGCTGTTCGGCATTTCCGAGGCCATGGACGCCGCCCAGGCGGCAGCCTTCATCGGCTGGGCGTGGCGCGAGCCGCTGGCGCAGCCGATCGACACCTCGGCGTCTGGCGCGCCGGCTGGCGACCATGTCACCCCGGACGAGGCGGAGGCGAAAGCGCGGCTCATCGAGGCCGGGCTCCCGGTGCCGAAGGGCGAGCGCGCCGGCAACGCGGTCGAGGCTGTGATCTCCTCGATGGCGCTCGGCTTCCCGGTAGCGCTGAAGGCTCTTGGCGTCATCCACAAATCCGAGCTCGACGCGGTCCGGCTCAATTTGAGGGATGCCGAATCCGTCAGCACCGCCGCCCATGATCTCGGCCCGCTCGGCACCGGCCTTTATGTCGAGCGCATGGTGCGCGATGGCGTCGCCGAGCTGCTGGTCGGCTTCACCCGCGACCCGATGTTCGGCGCGGTGATGACGCTCGGCACCGGCGGCGTGCTGGTCGAGCTGTTGCGCGACAGCGTCACGCTGATGCTGCCGGCGACCCGTGACGACATCGAGGCCGCTTTGCGCGGGCTGAAACTGTTCCCGCTGCTCGACGGCTATCGCGGCCGGCCGAAGGCCGATGTCACGGCGGCAATAGAGGCGATATCGGGCATTGCCGGCTTCGTGCAGCAAAATGCCGGCGAGATCGAGCAACTCGACATCAATCCGCTGATCGTCTGCGCCGAGGGCAAGGGCGCCTGGATCGCCGACGCGCTGATGGTGCTGGGAGGCAAGAAGAATGGCTGAAATCATCACCACCCGCCGCGAGGGCACGATCTTCGAAGTCACGCTCGACCGGCCCAAGGCCAATGCCATCGACCTGAACACGTCGCGGCTTATGGGCGAGACTTTCAAGGCGTTTCGCGACGATCCCGAGCTGCGCGTCGCCATCGTCAAGACCGCCGGCGACAAGTTCTTCTGCGCCGGCTGGGACCTGAAGGCTGCTGCCGGCGGCGACGCGGTCGACGGCGACTATGGCGTCGGCGGCTTCGGCGGGCTGCAGGAATTGCGCGACCTCAACAAGCCGGTGATCGCCTGCGTCAACGGCATGGCGGTCGGCGGCGGCTTCGAACTGGCCCTATCCTGCGACCTCATCTATGCGTCGGACCACTCCTCCTTCGCGCTGCCCGAAATCCGTGCCGGCACGCTGGCCGATGCGGCGACGATCAAGCTGCCGAAGCGCATCCCCTACCATGTCGCCATGGACCTTTTGCTCACCGGCCGCTGGATGGATGTCGCCGAGGCGCATCGCTGGGGCCTGGTCAACGAGGTGCTGCCCAAGGACAGGCTGGAGGACCGCGTCTGGGAGATCGCGCGGCTGCTCGCCAGCGGCCCGCCGCTGGTCTTCGCCGCGATCAAGGAAACGGCTCGGGTCGCTGAATCGCTGACGTTCCAGGACGCGATGAACCGGGTGACGCGCCGGCAGCTGCCAACGGTTGACGCACTCTACGGCTCGGAGGACAATCTCGAGGGTTTTCGCGCCTTCGCCGAGAAGCGCGACCCGGTGTGGAAGGGGAAGTGACGCTGCGGAGATGATGGCGATCCTTCACACCCCCCTCTGCCCTGCCGGGCATCTCCCCCGCAAGTGGGGAGATCGGATGTCGCATCGGATTTCGCCAATTTCCAGCGTTGCAGGACAAGCGGCAAGGCCAAAGCTGCCGATCTCCCCCCTTGCGGGGGAGATGGCCGGCAGGCCAGAGGGGGGTGTCCAAGCTCAACCTTGGCGGCCCATTCGGCGCCAATGACCAACTACAAAACCCTCATCGACGCCGAGACCTGGGCCTTCATCGAGCGGACCAATTCCTATTATCCACCCGATACGATCGACTACACCATCGCCGAGCAGCGCGAGATCTATAACCGGATGTGCCGCGAGTTCTTTGCCGGCTATCCCCAAGGCGTCACGGCGGAAACCACAGCCATTGCCACACCCTGGCACATCCCGACCCGCGTCTACCGCGCCCCGGCGCCGGAAGCGGCGGCGATGGTGCTTTATTTCCATGGCGGCGGTTTTATCCTCGGCGGGCTCGACAGCCATGACGACCTTTGCGCCGAGCTTTGCGGCCGCACCGGCTACGAAGTGGTTTCGGTCGACTACCGGCTGGCGCCGGAACACCTTCATCCGGCCGCCTTCGACGATGCCATCAGCGCCTTCGAATGGGCTTCGACCACTTACGAACGGCCTATCCTGCTGTGCGGCGACAGTGCCGGCGGCAATCTCGCCGCGTCCGTCAGCCACGCGACGCGTGGCCATGCGCGCAAGCCGATCGGCCAGATTCTGGTCTATCCCGGCCTTGGCGGCGACAGCTCCGCCGGCTCCTACGTCACCCACGCGGAAGCGCCGATGCTTAACGTGCGCGACCTCGTTTTCTACAGGGACATCAGGACCGGGGGCGAGGACCGCACCGGCGATCTCACCTTGTCGCCGCTCGCCGACGCCGACTTTGCCAATCTGCCGCCTACCGTCGTGATCACCGCCGAATGCGACCCGCTGTCGTCGGACGGCGAAGCCTATCGCGACCGCATCATTGCTGCAGGCGGGCGCGCCTGGTGGTTCGAGGAGCTGGGACTGGTGCATGGCTATTTGCGCGCCAGGCACACGGCCGGCCGCGCCCGCTCGAGCTTTACCCGGATTGTCGATGCGGTAGCGGTTTTGGGAAGGGGCGAGTGGATCTGGTGAGGGATGTCTTCCCGACCAGAACGGGCCTTTGTCGGCCGGTACAGCTCTATTTGCGGCGGCGTCGCCGGCCGGAAACCTGCTTCAGCCAAGGTCCTAAATGAAAGGCGCTCATCAGCAGGTACATCGGGACCATGCCGGCCAGCGGTGACGCCTCTTGCCCGGTCGAGCACATCATATCCGGCGCTCCGCCGAGAAGCGTCAGCAGCGCCATGGTTGCGAAGGTCGGCGCGGCGGCGAAGGACAGCCAGTCGGCTGCGCCAAGGGCGGCCGGGCTCGCATCGCCGCCGGATCCGCCTGCATGAATCTCGCTCATGTCCGTTGTCCCTGGTAGTGAGCGGGATGCGTTCGAACTGAACCGTGCATCCCGCTCCTCCATTTGTCTTAGCCGCATTTCTGCGACGCCAAAGATGTTCTATTCGGTGCGATTCCGGAACGCGGCCTCTCCGGCGTCCGATATCTCGACCCATTTTTTGTCGGGGACGGCTTCGGCACCGTAATTGTCGTGCCAGTTCCACCACTTGTACGTCGGCGTTTGCGGATAGCCCTCGGGCGAATCCTCCCAAACCTCCTGGCGGCCGAGCGGCGTCAGGTCGAGGTAGCTCCATACGGTCCCCATCGCCTCGTCGCCGCGGTTGTTGATGAAGTAGGTGCGGAACACGCGATCGCCGTCGCGGATGAACACGTTATGGCCGTGCCACTCGTCAACGCCGAAATCAGCATCGAAGCTGTCGGTGATGGTGTACCAGGGCATCTTCCAGTCCATCCGCGCCTTCAGCCGCGCAATGTCGGCCTGCGGTGCGCGCGAGGCGTAGGCAAGCGTGGTGTCGCGGGCATTCAGATGGGCAAGGTTGCCGACCTGGTCCGCCCCCAGCGAGCAGCCGCGGCAGGCGTGGTCGGGCCAGCCGAATACGCCGGGCTCGAAGAAGGCGCGGTAGACGACCAGCTGGCGGCGGCCCTCGAACAGGTCGAGCAGGCTCACCTTTCCGTCAGGCCCTTCGAACGTATAGGACTTCTCCACCGCCACCCATGGCATCCGCCGGCGCTCGGCGGCCAGTGCGTCGCGAGCCCGGGTCACGGTCTTCTCCTTCACGAGCAGCTGCTGGCGCGCGGCCTCCCATGCGTCAGGCGAAACGACCGGTGGTGTCTTCATCGCGAGCCGCGAGCCCTGCTCGCCTGTGCCATTCTGATGTGCCGTCATTGTGCATCTCCCTTGCTGGTTTGTCGCCGCACCGGCGCGACGTGTTGGGTCGTGAGATAGGATAGGGGCTGATAGCGGATTGGCGAGAGTGACAAGTGTGACGCGATTCCGACGGGTTCGCTGATCACGGCCAATTTCGCCGCCAGCGACGCCTCTGCGCTCATTCGCGCCCGGACTGCTGAATGGGCCGTGCGCCGGCCAGGTAGCGGTCATTGTCAAACGGCTCGGCCTGGTTGCTTTCCGGGCTCCACAGCTGCCGGTGGGTTCGTGTGAGATCGCCGAGGTAGACATGCAGCGCACCCGATCGCGCGCTGCCGGTATTCGCAACCGCATGCACGGTATTTGAGGCCATGTGCACCACGGCAGGCGCTGCGATGTCCTGCCTTTCCGGGACATCGAGTTCGCTGCCGGCAACAGGATAGATGAAGTTCGTCTCGCTGCCCTTGTAGATGCCGATCAAGGCATCCATCAGGTGGTTATGAGGCGGGTACTGCAGGCCGGGCGACAGCGTGATGTGATAGATCGTCAGGTTAGGGCTCGCATGCAGAAGCACCTCGTCGTCGTCTTCTTCGTGAGCGAGTGTTCCCGATGCGTGAAAACGGTTCGTGTAGTCGCCCAGGACCGTCCTTACCGCTTCGAGGGGATCTGGGCCTCTCGCGGCATTGACGATATCATCGGCAACGGCGTAGAGAGGTGAGTTGGCGGCTAAAGGCATATCAGTTATCCTTCCTGAGATGCTCAGATTATCAATCTGAGGTGCTCACGCTAGCGAATGCTGAGGCCAGCGTCAACGGGACAGCCAGACGGACAGAATATGAAAACGACGAAGTTGACCGCCGAACCGGCAGGGCCGGCCACCGTCGAGGCGACAGCACTGTCAGCCGCCGACGTCCTTCGCAGGGAACAGGCATATGAGCAGCTGAGGAACGACATCATTGCCTGCGTGCTGCGCCCCGGTGAAGCGCTCACCGAGAAACAGATCGGCGATCGATACCAGATCAAAAAGGCTACCATCCGCGCGGCGTTGGCCCGCCTGATGCAGGAAGGGCTGGTCAGGAGCGAGCCGCGCCGCGGCTACGTCGTTGCGACGCTCAGTCTGCGGGACGTCAACGAGATCTTCGATGTCCGCAGCTTGATCGAGCCGGAAGTGTTCAGGGTGGCGGCATCGAACATGACCGAGCGCGGGCTGGAGGATATCAGGCTGGCAGCGAAAAAAGTGCTGAAGCCGGAGACGCTACGCAGCCACATTGCCTTCCTTGCGGCCGATCGTGCTTTTCGCCTGGCCCTTGCGGAGCTCTCGGGAAATTTGCGGCTGGCGCATCTCCTGGACCAGATACTCGACCAGTCGGCGCGGGTTCTCCACCTCGGCTTCAAGTCGCGCGACTTCACCCAGTTGATCATCGCCCAGCAAAAGGAACTGGTTCTTGCCTGCGAGGCAGGCGACGTTTCCGCCATCGTGAAACTTGCCCGTGCGCAGTGCCTGTTTTTGAAGAAGCAGGTGCTCGAGGCTTTGCTTGCCGGTTCCAAGCTTCAAGACGTCAATTTGCAACCTTTCGCCTAAAGCGCCTTGTTTCACCCCACCGCTCGCGCCGCTGCCCGTCCGGCACTGCGGCCGGAAAAGATGCAGCCGCCGAGAAACGTACCTTCGAGCGCTGCATAGCCGTGCATGCCGCCGCCGCCGAAACCGGCTGCCTCGCCCACCGCGTACAGCCCTTCGACCGGTTGGCCGCCGGCGCCCAGCACGCGGCTGTCGAGGTCCGTCTCAAGCCCGCCGAGCGTCTTGCGGGTCAGGATGCCGAGCCTGACGGCGATCAGCGGGCCATTGGCGGGATCGAGCAGCTTGTGCGGTCTTGCGGTACGGATCAGCCGGTCTCCGAGATAGGCTCGCGCGCCGCGCAGCGCGGTGATCTGCATGTCCTTGGAGAACGGATTGTCGAGCTGCCGGTCGCGGGCGCGGATTTCGCGCTCGACCTGCGCCAGTTCGAGCAGCGGCTCGCCTCCGGCCAGTGCGTTCATGCGGGCGACCAGCGCCGGCAGTTCGGGCTCGACGATGAAATCCTCACCCTTCTCCATGAACGCCTTGACCGGCGCGGGCACGCCGCTGGTGGCACGGCCAAGCACCTGGCGCCAGCTTTTCCCCGTCAGATCGGGGTTCTGCTCGGAGCCGGACAGCGCGACCTCCTTCTGGATGATCTTTTTGGTCAGGATGAACCAGGAATAGTCGTATCCGGTGCTCATGATGTGGCTGAGCGTGGCCAACGTGTCGAAGCCGGGATAGAGCGGCACCGGCAGGCGTTTGCCGCGCGCATCGAGCCACAGCGATGACGGGCCGGGCAGAATGCGGATCGCATGATCGGTCCAGATCGGTGCCCAGTTCCTGACGCCCTCAACATAGTGCCACATGCGGTCGCGGTTGATGAGCCTGCCGCCGGCAGCCTCGGCGATCGCCAGCATGCGGCCGTCGACATGGTCGGGAACGCCGGTGATCATGCGTTTCGGCGGCGCACCCAGCCGCTGCGGCCAATTCTCCCGGACCAGCTGGTGATTGGCGCCGATGCCGCCGGAGGCGACGATGACGGCCTGCGCCTTCAACTCGAAATCGGCTGTGATCTCGCGCGAGCTCTTGCGGCCGCGCTCGGCATCACTCGCCGCCAATATGTCGCCGCGCACGCCGTCGACGGCAGCACCCGTCCGGCTCAATTCGTTGACCCGGTGACGGAACCTGAAGCTGATCAGCCCGCGCTTCTCGGCCTCGCGCACGCGCTGCACGAACGGTTCGAGCACACCAGGCCCGGTGCCCCAGGTGACATGGAAGCGCGGCACCGAATTGCCGTGGCCGACGGCATTGCCGCCGCCGCGCTCGGCCCAGCCGACCACCGGAAAGAATTTCAGGCCGCGCTGCATGAGCCAGGAGCGCTTCTCGCCGGCGGCGAAGCCGACATAGGCCTCAGCCCAGCGGCGCGGCCAGAGATCTTCCGTGCGGTCGAAGGCTGCAGTGCCCAGCCAATCCTCGAGCGCCAGCTCATACGAATCGCGGATGCGCATGCGCCGCTGTTCGGGCGAATCGACAAGGAAGATGCCGCCGAGCGACCAGAACGCCTGGCCGCCAAGCGACTGCTCCGGCTCCTGCTCGACGATGATTGTCTTCTTGCCGGCCTCAGTCAGTTCGGCCGCCGCGACAAGACCGGCAAGGCCGGCGCCGACAATGATCACATCCGCGTCGTTTGGCATCTATTTGGTCATGATCTCGTCCAAAAACCGGTCCCTCATTTTTTGGGATCATGGCCGGCCTAGACTGTCTCCCAGCCTTCCTTCTCGCCGGCGCGGAAGATGGCATCGATGACGTTCTGGTTGAGCACCGATTCTTCCAGGGTGAAAACGCGGTCCTTGCCGCCCTGTGCCGCCCGCGCGAAGGCCTCGACTTCCAGCCGGTATTGCTGCGTGCCGGGAAAGCGGAATACCTGCGCCTCGCTGTGGTTCTGGTTGTGCAGCTCGACGCGGTGATGGTCATAGAGCCCGGCGTTGAACGGTGAGAACACCTCGATGAATCCCTTCTCGCCGTGGAACACCATCACCTGGCGTGCCGCCATCTGCGTCGACAGGTAGAATGACAGCTCGAAATCGCCGAAATCGGCGCGGATCGAGGAATAGATGTCGGTGCCGAACGTCTTGTCGCGCTCGATCGTCGCCTGGACGCGCAGCGGCTCCTTGCCCGTCGAAAAGCGTGTCGACACCGTCGGGTAGACACCGATGTCGGGCAGCGCGCCGCCGCCGAGATCGAGCTTGTTGCGCATGTTGTTGGGGTCGACATTGTAATAGGAGAACGCGCCCTGGACATGGCGCAGCCGGCCGATGGCGCCGTTGGCGATCAGCTCGCGCACCTTGATCCATTGCGGATGGTAGACGACCATGAAGGCTTCGCAGACCAGCACCTTCTTGGCATCGCGCAGCTTGATCAGCGGCGGAATGTCCTTGGCATCGAGCGCCAGCGGCTTTTCGACCAGAACATGCTTGCCGGCCTCGATCGCCTTGGCCGTCCATTCGACATGCTGCGAGGTCGGCAGCGGAATGTAGACGCCGTCGATGTCGCTGGAGGCGAGCAGCTCCTCATAGGAGCCGAAAGCGTGGCGCGCGCCGAAGCGTTCGCCCAGTGCCCGGGCTTTCGACAGATCGCGGCTGGCGATCGCCGACAGCACGCCGTTCTCCGCCTCGACGATTGCCGGCAAAAGCTGCTCGCGGCCGATCTTGGCCGTCGACAAAACACCCCATCGGAACATCAGATTTCTCCTCTCGATTGCAGGCCTGGAGGTTTGCCCTAATTCAAGAGAAAAGCCAATTGGACACTTGGACTGGTCCTTCGAACCGGGCTTTCGTCATCCTCGGGCTTGACGATGCGAGACGTGTCTCTGCCAATCGCGAAGTCAAGCTATCCCCGCTTGCCGGTCAGCGTCATGTCGAAGTCGACGACGTTGGAATAGATCGGCGTGCCGACATCCATGCCGTAGCGCGACCGCAGCACCTTGCCGGTGATATGGAATTTTATCGTGCCCGCCCTGAGGCCGCGGAGCTCGGCCGTGAATTTTTCCTGAAAGGTCTTGCCGCGCGCCGTCAGCCGGCCGGTGACAAGGGCTGACGTGGCGCCGGTGCGTTTGACGCTGGTCGAACGGAACTGGATCTCCGGATTGTTGGCCGCGTCGAAAACCGCGTCCGAGCGGAGAAATGCGTCGATGCGGCTTTGGTCGGTACCGACGCTTTCGGGGAAGATGGTGAAATTGACCTGGGACCGGCCGATATCGCTGTTGTCGATGAGGATACTGCCCTTGAAGCGGGCAAAGGCACCGTCGAGCCCGCCGCCGCCGAGCTTGGCGATGGAGAAGTGGATGCTGGAACTCCCCGGGCTGATGGTGTAGCTGCCGGCCGCGTCGCCAAGGGCGACGGCGGCGAAAACAGGCATGGCAAAACAAGCGACGGCTGCCGCAAATCCGAAGATGCGCGCGTACATGGGACTGGTCCTCTTGGGAGGCAACGCTTTCTTGCGTCCTCGCCCCATGAACGAATGAGCCGCCCGCTCTATTCCGTGTCGCGATGTGACGAAGCCGTGATCATGCGCGTCAGCACGGTATCCCTCAGCCAGAAATGATGACGCAGCGCCGCGGCCAGATGCAAAGCGACAAGCCCGATGCCGGCATAGGCGAGATACCAGTGCGTCGCCGCCCAGAAGCTTTCTGCCATGTCCGATTCACCAAGCGGCAGATTGGGCATGACGAACAGATTGAACGGCACGCTCGGGATCTCCAGCACCGAGACCGAGACCAGCGCCCAGCCGGACAGCGGCAGAGCGAGCTGAAACGCATAAGGCGCAAGATGGACAAGCGGCGCGATGCGGCGCTCGAACGGGCCGACCGAGCGCGGCAGCGATGGGGCCGGTCTGGCAAGGCGCCAGGCGATGCGCAGGATGACCAGCCCAAGCAGCAGGAAGCCGAAGGATTTATGCAGCTGGATCAGCTCGAAGGCGGTGCGCTGGCTGGACAGTCTCACCATGACGAAGCCGAGCACGAACTGGCCGATAAAGAGCGCCGCGATCAGCCAGTGAAGGATGAGCGCCGTCCAGCCGTAGCCGGTGGCCTGGTTTTTGGGCAGTGCTGACATGGTCGGTGAACGAATGCCAGGTCGGCTTTCTTCCACCTCTCTCTTGTGGGGAGGGTTGGCTTACTCGCCGACCTTGAAGAAATCAACAAAGGCCCTGAGCGCCGGCCGCATCTGGCGGCGGCTTGGGTAATAGACGAAGAAGCCGTCGAAAGGCGGGCACCAGTCCTCCAGCACGCGAACAAGCTTGCCAGCGGCGAGCGCGTCGCGGACATAGTCCTCGAACACGAAGGCGAGCCCGGCGCCGTCGACTGCGGCGTTGGCAATCAAATGGTCCTCGTCGAGGATCAGCGGCCCTTGCACCGGGATTTCGATCTCCTCGCCGTTCTTCTCGAATTCCCAGCGATAGAGAATGCCGCTGGAGAAGCGGAAGCGGATGCAGCGGTGACCGGCAAGATCGCGCGGATGCTGCGGCTTGGGCATGGTCTCGAAATAGGATGGCGCGCCGACGACTGCGCCGCGAAGGTCCGGCCCGATGCGCACGGCGATCATGTCGCGCTGCAGGCTCTCGCCCAGCCGCACGCCGGCATCGAAGCCGCCCTCGACCACATCGGTGAAGCGGTCCTCGATGACGATCTCCAGCACGATGTCGGGATAGGCAGCGGCAAAGGCGCCGAGTCTTGGCGTCAGCGTCAGGTGGGCCGCGGTGCGCGGCACGGTCAGCCTGAGATTGCCGGCCGGCCGGTCGCGCGCCTCGATCGCCGATTCCAGCGCCAGATCGATCTCCGATAGCGCCGGCCTGAGGCGCTCGAGCAGCTGCGCGCCCTCCTCGGTCGGAGCGACGCTGCGCGTGCTGCGCGCCAGAAGGCGCACGCCGAGGCGCGCTTCGAGGCTGGAAACCGCGTGGCTGACCGCCGATGGCGCGATTGCCAGTTCCTTGGCCGCGCCGCGAAAACTGCCGCATTGGGCGACCGTTGCCAGTACAGCGAGCTGTGAAAGATGGGTTCGCTTCATTGATCTATTTTTTGGAACAGCCTGTGCAAATGAGAGCCGATTATCGAACGCAGCGCAAGACGCTATCTCTGCGGCATCACAACCATCACAACAAGGAGATACGTGATGCAAACCCGCAAGCTCGGCAATGAACTTGACGTCTACCCGGTCGGCCTCGGCTGCATGGGGATGAGCTTTGCCTATGGTGGCCAGCCGGAGGCGGACGCGATCGCCACGCTGCGCCACGCTGTCGACATCGGCGTCAATTTCTTCGACACGGCCGAAGTCTATGGCCCCTACGAGAACGAAATCCTGGTTGGCAAGGCGCTGAAGCCGGTGCGTGACAAGGTGACGATTGCGACGAAATTCGGCTTCAAAATCCTGGAAGAAGGCAGCGGCATGGAGCGCATGGCCGGCGTCGACAGCCGCCCGGAACACGTCAAGGCGGTTGCCGAAGCGTCGTTGAAGCGGCTGGATACGGAGGTCATCGACCTCTATTACCAGCACCGCGTCGATCCCAACGTGCCGATCGAGGATACGGTCGGCGCCATGGCCGAGCTGGTGCGCGAGGGCAAGGTGCGGGCGCTCGGCCTGTCGGAGGCGAGTGCGGCGACCATCCGCCGGGCGCATGCGGTGCATCCGATCGCCGCGGTGCAGAGCGAATATTCGCTGTGGAGCCGCGATCCGGAGGAGGAGGTGTTTGCCGTCTGTCGCGAGCTCGGCATCGGCTTTGTCCCCTATAGCCCGCTCGGCCGCGGCCTGCTCACCGGCACGATCGCCAAGCCCGATGTTCTCGGCGCCGACGACTGGCGCCGCGGGTTGCCGCGCTTCCAGGCCGACGCCATGGCGGCCAATGCGGCGGTCGTCGCCGTGCTGGAAAAGATGGCCGCCGAGAAGGGCGTGACGCCGGCGCAGCTGGCGCTCGCCTGGGTGCTGCATCAGGGCGACTTCATTGTCCCGATCCCCGGCGCGCGAAAAATTCGCCATCTGGAGCAGAATACGGCGGCAGCCGATATTGTGCTGAGCCAGGCCGAAGTGGCGTCCATCGGCGACGCGCTGTCGCCGGAAAAGGTGGTCGGCAAGCGCTATACCGAGGAGCTGCTGGCCCTGGTCAACGGTTGAACGGCGATCGACGGCGTAATCGAAACGGGGCGTTTCGGCGCCCCGTTTTCGGTCGCGCCGCAATGCAAATAATTGCGAGATATTGGCGCGAGGCACCCCCCTCTGTCCTGCCGACATTTCCTACCAAGGCACGACACTGATCTCCGGCCAGTTCTCCCTCGCACGCGCGCCCTTCATCTCGTGCGTCTGCTGATTATCTAGTGCACGGTTCG